>DATGSA010000299.1:0-4596 GCA_035303085.1 Flavobacteriaceae bacterium | reverse complement strand
CTTCCTGAAAAATCTTTTGTTCTACCGTTTGCAAATCATCCGAAATAAAAGTAACCGTTCCTTCATTTGGAAATTGCCCTTCATTGAGGACAAAAAAACCGTTTTCATACGGTTTATCGGAAGGATTTTCGGTACCATCATCTGGACCTTCCATAAAATCGTCATCGCTACTGCAGGAATTCAACAAAAATATTCCGATAAAAACCAATATCAAACACTTACCTAATCTACTCATAATCATTCTTTTTAAAATTTTAAATTAACAAAAACACTATAATTTATTCCCGGCATTTCATACCGTCTTACATTTTCATAAGTGGTGTCGAAAAGGTTATTCACCTTCCCTCCCAGGATATAAGCATTGTCTTGACCCAATCGATAGGAAACCTGTAAATTAGAAACCAAATAGTCTTTCAGAATTTGACCGGGATCATTATCGGATCGCATATAAACTTCTCCATTATACAACAACTGGAAATCCACATTCAGTCGATTTAAATTATAATTAGTTGAAAAAGTTGCTTTGTGGTACGGCACATAAATCAATTGCTTTTTAGTCTCCTGATTTTTAGAAACCGTATAAGCATAAGTTCCATTTATATTGAAAACATGGTTATCAAATTGCTTTTCCCAGTTTACCAGTAATTCCCCGCCATAGGTTTTCACATGGTCTTCATTATAAGGTTGAAAAAGTCCATTGGAGCTGGGCAACCAATGAATCATATCCTTGATATCATTATAATATCCAGTTAACGTAAAATTCCAGTTATCAAATTTGAAATGATTCCCCAATTCGATTTGATCCGATTTTTCTGCATCCAAATTTGGATCTCCACTATTGGTCCAATACAAATCATTATAAGTAGGTCTTTTAAAGTTTTTGGAAGCGGATAATTTGGCGGTATAAAATGAAGTAAATTCATAATCCATACCCACAGCATATAAAAACGGACTGCCATAAGCATTGGTTATTTCCTGTCGAACTCCGAGTTGATATTTAAATTTATCCCAAGGATGATGTTTAAAAACAACCCCTGCCGAACTTATATTTCTTGTTTCTTGCTGCACATCTGAACCTTTCCCATCGGTGTACTTGTGTTCGAAAATAGCGTTGATTAAAGTTTGATTGGTAGGTTGGTAACTGAGGTCATATTTTCCAACGAAATTCTTCGCTTTTCCATAAGTATACTCCTCTTTGGCTGCATCGGGAAAATATTTGTAATTTTCGGTCCAAAACGCCCCCTTCAGATTGGATTGCAATCCGGCGAATCTACTCTTCCATTCCACCAAACTTCGGGTATTGAAATCTTTGTATTTCGTCGGAACTTCAGTTAAATAATAAACCGGGAAATGCCGATTGCTATCATAAATTTCATTGTACAGATTAATCTGATTGGCAGTGTTTAGCTTTACACCTAAAGCAGTACTTACAGCAAGGTTTCTAAACTGTCCGTTGGTGTTTTTGCCCTCGCGCATCTCATATTCATAATCATTATCCGACTGATTATGGGCCAAAGCCAAACGAAAACTCAATTTTTCAGAAGAGAGCTTGAGCTTATATCTGGTGTCATACGTATCATAACTTCCATAATTCAGATACAGTTGATTTTCAAATTCCTTTTTAAAATCAAGTTCGGTATTTAGGTGAACCGTCCCTCCTATCGCGCCACTTCCATAAATCAAACTTCCTCCACCGGCACGCACATCAATATTGTCATACGCACTGGTATTGATGGTATTAAAATCGGTTTGCCCTAAGAAATTGGAATTTATATTGATGCCATTCCATAAAACGGCGGTGTGAGATGCTGTAGTTCCGCGGAAAGAAGGAGAAGAAGCCATTCCCAATCCGTTTTCCTTAAAATAAATTGGCGTATTATATTCGAGCACAGCAGTCAACATCGGTCGATTGCGTACTAAAACAGAATCCGGTAGGTGATTTAGGGTTTGTCCAACCGAGAAATCTTTTAGTTTATTTCCGCTGAGATAAACAGTTTCCAATACCTGATCTGTCGCAGAAATCAAGGTAGAATCTACTTGCGCCGAAGTAGTCAGCACATAAAATAATCCGTAAAAAAGGAATGCAATTTTTTTCATCACTTGAAGACCTTTTACCCGAAAGTCTAACATTTATCGATTAAAAATCGGGCAGGTCTCCTGGCTTGCGTCTTGTTAAATTCCTTCCCGCTCGCCAAAGCGAACAGTGGATTGAAGTAGTTTTAATCAAGCATCTCTATTTCTCGAGACTGAGCTTACAGTTGCGGGAACAGCTTCCGAATTAAACGGAATTCCCTTTTAATTACCGATGACAAAAGTCGGCGGTAAACCAAATTTCAAATTCAAGGCAAAGATAAAGAACTTCTTGAGATATTGAGATGAATCGGTGATTTTGTAGTTTTTTTTAATGTACCTTTCAGCTTAGAATTTACTTTTTCATCGGCTCAATTTTGTATCATCAAAAGATTTTTTCAAGTTATTTCCGAAATCAAGGATAATATGAAGATTTCTTTTTACATTTATCGCTTAATAAATATTATATTGTTAATTTCACCTTTATGAGATTTGTGCTTCCATTATTATTGGTTTTTATCACGGTGAGTTGTAAGGAATCAGGGGAAAAAGAAAATGAAATCCCACAAGGAACTTTCGAATATGAACTGTTTTTCTCTGAATTCGGTCAACATCCGGATGCACGAACCGCTTCGGTGGATGTAGTTATCGAAGGAAATAAAATCGAAGTTTTAAAAAACGAAAAAACCGATTTACCTGTTGATAGAGTTATTATCGAAGGAATCCTCTTAAAACATAAAAGCGGAATCTGGGTTATTGGAAGAACTGAAGATGATAAAGATGCCGATGAAGTTGGTGGATGTACAGACGGACCCATTCCGATTGACTTTGAGAAAAAATTAATCGAATGGTGTTGAAAAATTACTTATAATTAAATTTTACCTATTAATATAAAAACAAAAAGAAATGAAAAAGATCGTATTTGTTATGTTGGCAATCGGAGTATTAACCGGCTGTGGTTCTGCAGGAAACTATTGTGCTTCCACGGATGAAAACAACAATCAAGAAATCACTCCGCAAGAAAATCAACACGTGGTAGTAGTTGACAATAACACAGAAGTATCGCCATTTATTTAAGCTTCGAAGATGCTTTTCAATTATATATTATAATCTCATAACTGATTGATTGTTATCGAGGTGCTGTAGCATTTTCAACTTCAATCAGTAAGAGGTTTAATATATTCTTTGACCACTTATTCCGGATAATTTAATGTTTATCCTTTTTCATTTACCTTTGAGACCGCAAGATTTATTGCAACTTCGCATTCAATCGGTTATACGTATGCTCATATTTTCGAGATAAAACCGCTGCTTTTTCACCGAACTCGTAAATCTGACTTCGTTTATTTTCCCGCCAAACTTCTGACTCGACATAATCTTTTAATTCCTCCTTTAAGGATCTAAATTCAGAATAAATACCCGCTAAAGTATCAACCGAGGATTGATATTCGGATTTTAGATTTTTGGGAACATTTATATGCTGATCAGATTTTGTCTGTTGAGATAAGTCTTTGAGGATTCTTTTTTTCACATCATCATCTTTCACAGCCTCTTTTGTAAAAGCATTGACCTCATTAATCGATTGATAAAACCCTTTTAAAAACGTGGAATACTGTTGATCAAAATCTTCTAATTCTTGATTTAATTCACTGATGGCTTTCTGGTTATCCGCAGCTGGCTTTTTCACAGATTCCGTTTCGATAACCTTCTTTGTCTCTTGTTTATTTTTGTCTTGCTTACAAGCTACCAGACTCATCAAACAAAGTATCGCAAGCGTTTTAATAAAAATAGGATTTACTTTCATACGATTGATTTTTCTTACTGCTGTTTAAATTCCTTCAAAAATTTAAAGTTAAGTGTTTTTATAAAATTAAGCTGAAATTAAAAAAGGAGTTGAGAATTATTTCCCAACTCCTTTGATACATTTTAAAACTGATGATTAGATCACAAACAAATCGACAAATTCATTGACATTCATTTTCGCTACTTTATCATAATCTAAAGTATGATTTAGAATAGTCTCTTGTTGTTTGGCAGGGAACATTCTGGCCAAGTTGGTCTTATACTTTTTAATCAGCTCAGGGAATCCTTCGTCTCTTCTTCGTTTATGCCCAATTGGGTATTCGACTTCTACCTCATCTAAAACAGTACCATCATTTAATTCAATGGTCAATGCGTTTGCGATAGAACGTTTTTCCGGATCGAAATAATCTTTTGTAAACTGTGGATCTTCCACCGGTTCCATTTTGTCTCGAAGGGCATCAATTCTCGGATCACTTGCCACATCATCTTCATAATCCGCTGCGGTTAATCTACCGTGAATCAATGGCACAGCAATCATATACTGCAAGCAGTGATCCCTATCAGCCGGATTATCTAAAGGTCCGCGCTTATCGATAATACGAATAGCTGCTTCGTGAGTACGAATTTTCACGTGCTTGATATCATCAGAGGTTTTTCCGAGTTCTTTCAATTTATCGTGAAGCGTCATAGCAGCTTCAACAGCGGTTTGCGAGTGGAATTCTG
>DATGSA010000298.1:0-3366 GCA_035303085.1 Flavobacteriaceae bacterium | reverse complement strand
TCCAACAGATTTATCATCTGGCTGAAAATGGGCTGTCCGAAAAAAGTCTTATTTTTGTTCATAGTTGTGTTATTTTGGTTGATAACCCAACTATACAAAAAAAGCCTCAATTTTTGGGGCTTTTTTTATCGGACACCAATGGTTTTTTATATTTAAATCAATTTCGCCCCGCTAAAGATTCAGTACAACTATTCTTTAGATTTTAAAAATCTATACAATTCACTATCGGTAGAAAGAATTATCGAAGTTTCGCCATCGAAGGTTTTTTCAAAAGTTTCCATCGACTTTAAAAAAGAGTACAGTTTTTTGGAGTCGTTGGACTGATTATAGGCTTCGGCATAAATTGCAGCAGCATCAGCATCAGCTCTACCTTTTATTTTTTCTGCTTCTTCAAACGCTTCGGATTGAATAGTTTTCAAATCCCTTACCATTTCACCGTTAATACGAGAAGCCTCACCTTGTCCTTGAGAACGGAATTCATCAGCAATACGGAAACGCTCACTATTCATCCTCTTAAATACATTTTCACGAACTTCATCAACGTAGTTGAGTCTTTTGATTTTAAAATCCAAGATTTCAATTCCCAAATCGGAAACCCTTTCGTTCCCAGTTTTCAAAACCATTCGTTCTATCTTTTCACGACCTACCGATATGTTTATTAAGGTGTCCGAAACAACTTCCATAAGGGTGTCGGTAATTCTTGCTTCTCTGTTGCTATTTCTAACAGCTTCCACCAAATCGTGATTCGCTATATAATCTCGGGTTTCTCCATCTAAGATGTCGTTAAGCCTTGATAATGCACCTCTTTCATTGGTCAGCCTTTTATAGAACTGAAGCGGATCGGTGATTTGCCATCGAGCATAACTATCGATAAAGATAAATTTCTTATCCTTTGTCGGAATTTGGTTAGCATCGCCATCCCATTCGAGATACCGTTTATCAAAAACATTGACCGTCTGAATAAAGGGAGTTTTAAAATTTATTCCCGGTGTGGTTACAGCATCTCCAATCGGTCTACCAAACTGTGTGATGACCACTTGTTCTTTTTCATCAACTATATATAAACTTGATAGAAGTGTGATAAGCACCGCTCCAATAATTATAACTATTGCTACTGTTTTCTTCTTAGTCATGATTAATTCTTGTTTGACGTTTGTTGATTTTTCATTTGCATCTGTAAGAGTGGAAGAACATTGCTTCCCGTCTCATCGGTAATAATTTTATTGCCCAGTTTTGGCAGAACATCACTCATCGTTTCAAGATAAATTCTTGTCCGAGTTACTTCCGGAGCTTTAATGTATTCCATATATAAATCATTAAATCTGGAAACTTGTCCTTGTGCCTGATTTACTCGTTCAGCGGCATAACCTTCTGCTTTTTGGACGGTTTCTTGGGCTTGTCCTCTTGCTCGTGGAATGACTTTGTTATAATCGGCTTCCGCCTCATTGATTAAGGTCTCTCTTTCTTGTTGTGCACGGTTTACTGCGTTGAAGGCAGCTTTTACTTCGTCCGGTGGATTTACATCTTGTAATACGACCTGATCTATCCTAATTCCCAAAGAATATTCATTGCTTAATTCCTGAACTATTTCATGAACTTTATTGGCTACTTCAGTTCTTCCGACCGTCAATACCTCATTTACCGTACGATCCCCAACCACTTGACGCATAGCAGCTTCAGACATGTCGCGTAAGGTGCTGATGGGACTCTTGACTTTAAAAAGATATTCATAAGGATTTTCAACCCTATATTGAACTACCCATTCTACATCCGCAAGATTAAGATCACCGGTCAGCATAAGCGATTCGTTAATTGTTTTGCTTTTTGTTGAGCGTCTGTCGTTAGTTCGGAAACCGAATTCCAATTTTTGTTGGCGTTCTACAGGTACTTTATGTAAGGTTTCTGCAAAAGGAATTTTTAAATTAAGCCCGGGCTCTACTGTTCTCGTGAATTTTCCAAACCGAGTGATCAGTCCCAATTCTTCAGGCTCAATCTGGAAAACTGATCCAAAAAGAACAATCAAAACCAAAACCCCAAAAATAATGGATTTTATATTTCGCTTAATAGCCTGCGCAATCCTCCTGATAGATTCGGGAGCCTCTCCTCCTTGATAACTATTAAATTGATTCATTTGTTGATTATTAATTGATTATTTGAAGCGAAACCCAATAAGGTTTGCTGAAAAGCGGTAAAGATACAAAGAGTTTAGCCGACAATAAAGATAATTTTAGGAAATTAGAAGGGGGAATTGATTCTCGAATAAATCAAGCTGATTTTCTTCTTTTTGAAGTTTGTGTAAGAAAATTGTTTCCTGTGAAATTATTTTTGAAATTGATGGAGATAGTTTGATTTAAGAATTGACGAAGGATTTTAATTTATGAAATGATTGGCAGCAGTGAGTGGTTTTTACTTTAATTGAACAGGGATGCCAATGTAGCACATCCATCTCAAATCCGGTATCAGAATTTCAAAATCGATTAAGTTATGTTTTTTTTAAGTCTTCTTTTATCTCCTTTGGCATTTGTCCTAAAACATGTTGAAACTGACTTTCAGGAGTATATTTTAGTAGAGAGTTTAAAATAATGCCGATTAATTTTTCAGTAGATTTATCCCAATCAAAATCCTCTTCGCCATAATGTTTTTGTCGTTTTTCGACTTCGGCTTTCATCTTATCTATGGTGTCAAAATCAAGTGGTGGCTTTTCTGTGTATTTCCAGTCTTCGACAAAAATCCCTTTAAAAATCATCGGTAAAGAACTAATTAAATCAAGTGATTCACCAAAATGAATGCGATCGCGAACCGTGTGGAGTACAGCACGCCATAATATCAAAGCTCGTGTGTTTTCCTCCGGATAGCCGACAGCTTCGGCTAATTCGTTTACATATTTCTGTGCATCTTGTGCAAAGTGATCAAAATTCCCTTGTGTAGTTTTCATAATAAAGTGTTTTCCGATTAATGTAAAAGATAGATAATCAATAATTAAGCAACGATTGATTGTCATAATTTTAACCAGAAATGTTTTAGCTTGTCCCGTAAAAAATTAATCAGACTTTCCGGTCATTCTTACAAACCTCACCGGTAAAAGTGTCTCTTCCTCAAATTTATCTTCTGCCGTACGCGTAATCAAGATTAGTTTTTGCTGAATGCGTCCGACCGGTGTGAGCAGTCTTCCGCCAATTTTTAATTGATGTTTAAGCGTTTCAGGAACAGCTGGGGGAGCAGCGGTGAGCATTATAGCATCAAAAGGCGCCTCTTCCGGCCAACCCTTATAACCATCATCATAACGAATGTGAATGTTGTCAATATCGGTTTTTGCCAAATTCTCTTTGGCCAATTCAGCTAACCATTCAATAATTTCCACACTAT
>DATGSA010000297.1:0-2171 GCA_035303085.1 Flavobacteriaceae bacterium | reverse complement strand
ACAAGAACTCCATCTCACTTCTGCTCCTAAAGCAGTCAATGTCTCTATAAGCACAGCGGTTTGGATAGTCATGTGTAAACATCCGGCTATCCGTGCCCCTTTCAAAGGTTGTTCTTCTTTAAACTCTTCACGAATCGCCATCAAACCGGGCATTTCAGCTTCAGCCAATTCTATTTCTCTTCTCCCCCAGTCTGCTAATTCAATATCTTTAACTTTATAATCAATATCCTGCTTTGTTTCTGTCTTCATGTCCTTATATTTGTTATTTAAGTTTCGAAATTAAGAAATAAAATAGAAACATCTATGCCACTTTACAAAACAATAACAATCAACTCAGAAGCTAAAATTCTTATTTGGAAACTGGAAGAGACCATCGAGAAATTATCATCCGATATCCAACTCAGCTCTTCTTGTGAAAAGAGACTGAATTATTTAAAGTCTGAACTTCATCGGCGACAGTTTCTAAGTGTGCGTCACTTATTAGTGGCAGCGGGATATGCATACGATGATTTATACTACAGCGGAAATGGGAAACCTCATCTAAGAGGTGACAATAAATATATTTCTGTTTCCCATTCTTTTAATTTCACCGGAATTATTATAGGCGATCAGCCTGTGGGCATAGACATTGAAAAACGCCGAGATAAAATTTTAAGAATTGCAAATAAATTTACCCCTTTAGAAGAATACAGCACCTTAGCCAATGACGAAGCTGTCATTCGCAAACTGACTATTGTTTGGGGTGCAAAGGAGGCGGTTTATAAAATAATGGATGAGCCCGGAATTTCCTTTTTAAACCACATCGATGTAGAGGATTTCAATTTCGAAGATGACCACACAACCGTCACGGTAAGTTACAATAACAAAGTCTCAAGATTTAGCACCAAATTTATAGAATTTGAACAATTTACTTGTGTATATGCTTTATCTTCGAATTTGGAAAACAAGGATTAGTTTTTAAATTTATGTACGCTATGGCTCAGGGATCCATCTATACCAAAATACATCCGGCAGATATTGCAGAAAAATTAATCGAATTACCTACAGAGGAACGCACATTAGCTTTTTTAAGACTTTCCAAGGATAAAAAAACTGCTGTTTTTTCCTTTTTAGACGTTGCCGATCAGCATGAAATTTTAGAAAATATTGGTGATAAAGGTTTACGTGAAATAATAGAAAACATGGCTCCGGATGATCGGACTCAACTTTTTTCGGATTTCCCGGATGATTTGATTCGCAAAATGATCCGGTTTGTTAAACCTGAGGATCGCAAAGAAGCTTTAGCTCTTTTGGGATATGAGCCAGACAGTATAGGCAGGCTTATGACCCCTCATTTTATAAAAGCCAGACCTGAATGGACGGTGAGAAAAGTGCTGAAACAGATTAAAACTTATGGTGAAAAAGCTGAGACTTTAAATTTTGTTTATATAGTTGATGAACAGAACAAGCTTATAGATGACTTGCGCATTGGTCAACTATTAATGGCCGATGAAGACACCGTTTTATCTTCGTTAATGGATCACAGTTTTGTATCGATAACCAGTACCCAAAGCCTGGAAAAAGGACTTAAAATATTTGAGAAATACGAACGGGAAGCGCTGCCGATTATTTCTGAAGACGGTATTTTAGTTGGGATTGTCACTTTTGATGATATCATGGATAAAATCACAGATAGAGACACCGAAGACATCCAAAGGTTTGGCGGTAGTGAAGGACTGGATTTATCTTATACCGATACCAACTTGTTCACGATGGTTAAAAAAAGGTCGGGATGGTTGGTGATTTTATTTATAGGGGAAATGTTTACCGCTTCTGCCATGGCGCATTTTGAAAGCGAAATTGAAGCGGCAACCGTACTCGCTCTTTTTGTTCCGTTGATTATTTCCAGTGGAGGAAACTCCGGTTCTCAAGCAGCTTCGCTAATCATTCGTTCTTTGGCACTTAAAGAAGTATTGTTGAAAGATTGGTTATATGTGCTTAGGAAAGAATTCATAACCGGACTTCTCTTAGGTGCTATTTTGGGACTCATCGGTTTTGTTCGAATCACCATCTGGGAAAGCGCCGGAATATATGACTACGGAGAACACTGGGTTTACATTGCCTTTACCATAGGTATATCTTTGGTCGCCATCGTTCTTTGGGGTTCTCTTGCAGGATCGCTTATTCCATTT
>DATGSA010000296.1:0-10350 GCA_035303085.1 Flavobacteriaceae bacterium | reverse complement strand
TGTTCTTTTTGCTCAACATCGTAATAATAGGTCTTGGCATTTTTTACCGTATAAAAATCTTTGCAGTCACTCTCCAGCATTTCATTCACCCAGCTGGCCGCACTTAGACCTTCTTCTTTAATCATTTCAATTCCTTTTTCTACACCGACGGCATCCCATATTTGAAAAGGACCATGTTCCCATCCGAATCCTGCGCGCATAGCATCGTCGATTTTGTATAGCTCGTCGCTGATTTCCGGAATTCGGTTAGAAGCATAAGCGAAAAGTGAAGCGAAGTTTTTTCTGTAAAAATCACCTGCTTTTCCTTTGTCGTCAAGCAAGACTTGATAGCGATCTGCTAATTTATCAATGGATTTGGTTTTTTCTAAAACATCGAACGAAGCTTTTTTTCGATCCCTAAACTCCATTTTGTCTAAATCCAGCGTTTTTATTTCACTTGGACCATCTTTCTTTTCAATTTTCTTGTAGAATCCTTTTCCGGTTTTTTCACCATACAGTTTTTTGTCCACCATGGTCTGAATGTATTCCGGCAGCGCAAACAAATCATTTCTTTCATCTTCCGGGCAGTTTTCATGAACGCCTTTCGCAACTTCGGCCAAGGTATCTAAACCAACCACATCAACAGTTCTAAAAGTCGCAGATTTTGGTCGGCCTAAAACCGGTCCGGTTAGTTTGTCTATTTCTTCAACAGTAAAATCAAAATCTTTTACTTGGTGAAATAAATTCATAATACTGAAAATACCAATTCGATTCCCGATAAAAGCCGGGGTGTCTTTGGCAATAACCGTTTGTTTTCCCAAAAATTTTTCTCCGTAGGAATTTAAAAAGTCCAAAACATCCGGTGAAGTTTTTGGACCGGGAATGATTTCCAGTAATCGAAGATATCGTGGAGGATTAAAAAAGTGGGTTCCGCAAAAGTGTTGTTGGAAATCTTCACTGCGGTCTTTGCTCATCAAACGAATAGGAATTCCGGAGGTGTTGGAAGACACTAAAGTTCCTTCTGTTCTGTGTTTTTCAATTTGATCAAAAACTTGTTGTTTGATTTCTAATTTTTCGGTAACTACCTCAATAATCCAATCTACATTGGCTATTTTCTGAATATCGTCTTCCAAATTCCCTGTTGTAATTCGATCGGCAAATTTTTTATGATATATCGGAGAGGGATTTGATTTTAATGCTTTTTGGAGATCTGTATTGACAATGCGATTGCGCACTTCTTTATCGTCTAAGGTCAGGCCTTTTTTCTTTTCTTTTTCATTGAGTTCGCCAGGAACGATATCTAAGAGTAAAACCTGAACGCCGATATTGGCAAAATGACAGGCAATAGCACTACCCATAACCCCTGATCCAAGTACGGCTACGTTGTTTATGTGTCTTTGCATGGAAAAGTTTTTGATTGTGTTTAAACTGTGGTCAAATTAATCAATTCACTTCAATTTCCTAAGGCCAAACTGTCGGATTAACAAGATCTTAACCCGGAAGCTGTATTGCGTTGATAAAAATCTTATTTTCGCAGCGACGATTTTTTTAATCGCGTTGGTTGAAGAACAATAAAATGAGCTATTAATCAAAATTTCCAGTTGTTTTGAGTCGGAATAAAAAAATTATTATCGCTATTGACGGATTTTCCTCTACAGGGAAAAGCACCGTGGCTAAAGAGTTGGCGAAATACTTGAAGTATGTTTACGTAGATACCGGTGCAATGTATAGAGCTGTTGCATTATTTGCCCTGCGAAATGGTTTTGCTGAGCGAGGAGAAATCGACAAAGAGAAATTATTGAACAACTTAGAAAAAATTCATCTTGATTTTCAAAAATCCGATGAATATGACTTTGCAGCCATGTATCTGAACGGCGAAAATGTGGAAAAAGATATTCGCGGAATGGAAGTTTCTCAGTATGTAAGTAAGGTTGCTCAAATCCCTGAAGTGAGAAAAATGTTGGTACAACAACAGCAAAAATTGGGAGAAAATAAAGGAATAGTCATGGATGGTAGAGATATTGGAACCGTGGTCTTTCCCGACGCAGAATTAAAACTATTTATGACTTCCTCTGCTTCTATTCGAGCAGAAAGAAGATATGAAGAATTAATCGCCAAAGGAGAACAAGTAACTTTTGATGAGGTTTTAGAAAATGTAATCAACCGTGATGCTTTAGATACAAATCGAAAGGATTCTCCTTTGAGAAAAGCATCCGATGCGATTGAGATTGATAATTCAAATTTGACCAAGGCAGCACAATTTGAAAAAATATTAAAATTGGCTGAAAGTAGAATCCACTCTTAAGCAAGTTATCATCAGAATTCTGTAAGTTTGTCCACAGTTTTATTTTTGTAAAACCCTTAAATTTATAATATTATGAAAAGAATTTTTATTGTTTTTTTACTTGGAATATTCACGAGTTCCCTTATGGCACAAGATTTCAAGATGCCGGCTCCAAGTCCTTCAGTAAGTATTGATCAAGATTTTTCTACTTCTTATATCAAATTGGATTACAGTCGGCCGGCAGTGAAGGATCGCAAGGTTTTTGGAGGATTAATTCCTTATGACCAAGTGTGGAGAACCGGAGCCAATGCTACTACTAAAGTCAGTTTCGGAGAAGAAGTAGAAGTGGCAGGTGAAAAAATTAAACCGGGAACCTATACTTTATATACTATTCCTGGTTCAAAAGAATGGAAGGTTATTTTAAACACGGATTTGGATAATTGGGGAGCCGCTGGATATGATGAGAAAAAGAATGTATTGGCTGTAGATTTACCGGTAAATAAATTAAACCAACCACAAGAATCTTTTTCTTTAACCGTAGAAGATATTACCAGTAATTCAGCAAATTTAGTGTTGGCTTGGGCAGATGTAAAAATCGAAATCCCGGTGAAAGCAGATAATCATCAACGCATTATGAGGCATTTAGAAATGGCGATGCGAGGTGAAAATCCGCCTTATATGAGCGCGGCGAGTTATTATTTGTCGTCGGGAGAAAAACTGGAAGAAGCGGAGAAATATATCGGTGAGGCTATTGAGCAAAACCCGGAAGCTTACTACATGTATTGGACTCAAGCACAGATTTATGAAAAACTCGGAAAAAATAAGAAAGCTTTAAAATCAGCTCGACAAGCAGCTGAAATGGCCAAGAAATCCTCACCGGCTTATGCACACGAATATCAGCGTAATTATGAAAATATGAGAGATAGGATAGAAAATTAATAACGCCGTAAAATCGACAGGTGATTTTATGATAAGAAGAAGCCGGGTTTTCCGGCTTTCTTTTTAAAATTAAACGGCATAAATAAACCCTGAATGATAAAATAAACTGTCACTTATTTTATTATTTTTGAAACCATTAATTTTAGAGTATTCCTGATAATGGATCGTAGTTTAAAAGATTATATTATAATTTTCCTGAAGGGCTTGGGGATGGGCGCAGCTGATTCTGTGCCAGGTGTTTCAGGTGGAACTATTGCTTTTATCTCAGGAATTTATGAAGAGCTGATCACGACCATAGGCAGCATAAATCTCTCTTTGTTGAAAATCTGGCGAAGAGGTGGGTTTGGAATGATGTGGGTGAAATTGAACGGAAATTTTTTAATTGCCCTTTTTTTGGGAGTGGTAGTTAGTATTTTTAGTTTGATGCGGGTGGCAAACTATATGTTGGAAAACCATCCTATCTTGATTTGGGCCTTCTTTTTTGGATTAGTTCTGGCCAGTATTTGGTTTGTTTTTAAAGCTATAAAAAAATGGCATTTAGGAACGGCAATAATTTTACTGATTTCAGCAGTTATTTCTTATTGGCTTACCACTTTATCAGCAGGAGGATCGGTGGAGCATAGTGTTTGGTTTCTGTTCCTGTCAGGAGCGATTGCCGTTATTGCTATGATTTTACCGGGAATCTCAGGCGCCTTTATTTTGGTTTTATTAGGGGCTTATCAAGATATCACAGAGGCAGTTACCGAGTTGGATATTAAAAAAATATTCTTTGTGGCAGCAGGGATAATTATTGGATTATTATCTTTTTCAAAGATATTAAAATGGCTGTTTGATAAATATGAAACTTTGACCTTAGCGGCACTTACCGGGTTTATCATCGGTTCTTTAAATAAAATTTGGCCTTGGAAAAAAGTTTTGGAAACTAAAATAATCAACGAAAAGGTTCATATTACCGATGAAAAATCTATATGGCCGACACATTTTGAAGGTGATCCAAAAACAATTAGTGCATTGGTTTTCTTTTTAATTGGCTTTCTGCTTATCTTATTGTTAGAATTCGCAGCAAAAAAAATGAGATCTTCCCATGTCAAATGAAACGCGAACTTTTAAAGATCGATTTTTCTTAGTGCTTAAAGGAATGGGAATGGGAGCAGCAAACAAGGTCCCCGGGGTTTCAGGAGGAATAGTGGCTTTTGTAGCGGGGTTTTATGAAGAGTTTATTTATTCGTTGCAGAAGATAAATGGAAAAGCTTTTTCACTGCTGATTAATGGAAGGGTTAAAAGCTTTTTCAGCTATATAAACGGGAAGTTTCTAGGACTTCTTGGGTTAGGAATGATCATTAGCTTTTTTAGCGTATCTAAAATCCTTGATTACCTGATTGTACATTACGAATTATTCGTTTGGGCAGCTTTTTTTGGAATGATCATCGGCTCAATCTATTATGTAGCAAAAGATTTTAAGCTTAAATCAATTCGAAATGTTATCTTTATCGCTTTGGGAATTATCGGAGGAGTAGCCATCAGTATGCTGGAGCCGGCAAAAGAGAATGACAACCTGTGGTTTGTGTTTTTCTGTGGAATAATCGGAGTTTCCGGAATGACACTTCCCGGACTGTCAGGATCTTTTATACTTATGTTGATTGGAAATTATGTGTTATTACTTGTCGACTCTGTAAATGCTTTATATGATACTTTGGTTCAAATTTTTAAATTCGATTTTTCCTTTGTTGATGATGCGGAAAATATTAACTTGTTGAAAGTTCTTGCTTCTTTTTCAATGGGATCTGTAGTAGGTTTAATAACTTTATCTCATATCTTGGCTTATGTCTTAAAACGGTATCGAGATCAAACCTATGCATTGATTATCGGATTTATTACCGGCTCTCTTGGAGTAGTCTGGCCTTGGAAAAAGAAACTAATTAAAAAAGACGATCAAGGAGAAGTGATTTTTGACCAATTGGGAGATCCTATAATCACAGATTATATGCGTTATTGGCCAAATTTGTCAGAAACATCGACTTGGTGGGGTATTTTTTTTATTTTTGTAGGAATCCTGATCGTGTTTGGTCTGGAATTTTACGGACAAAAACAATCTAAAACATGAATACATACGGACTCATTGGAAAACCTGTTGAACATTCCTTCTCGGAAAAGTATTTCACCGATAAATTTAAAAGCGAAGGGATTGATGCGCAATACAAGCTTTTTAAACTTGAAAATCTCAGCGAGTTTCAAACCTTGCTGAAAAAAGAAAAAACCATAAAAGGTTTAAATGTGACCATTCCCTATAAAGAAGAAATCATTCCATTCTTGGATCGACTTGATCAGGAAGCAGAGAAAATAGGAGCGGTGAATACCATAAAATTTGAAAATGGGAAACGCATCGGTTACAATACCGATAGTTTTGGCTTCTTAAAGTCTTTGTTTCCTATTATTGAAAAACAGCATACCCATGCGCTGGTTTTAGGCACAGGAGGTGCGGCTAAAGCGATAGCACAAGCTTTAAAATCCATGGGAATCGAATATAAAATGGTGTCGCGAAACCCCGATGAAAATCAATTGGGATATGATGAGCTTACTGAAAAGGTGATGACTAAATATTTGTTGATTATAAATTGTACGCCATTAGGAACCTATCCAAATGTAGAAGAATCTCCTAATATTCCCTATGCAGCATTGACCAAAAAACACATGTTATATGATTTAACCTATAATCCGGTGGTAACCCAGTTTTTAGCTCAGGGACAAATGCGCGGATGCAAAATTTTTAACGGACAAAAAATGATGGAATATCAAGCAGAAAGAAGTTGGGAGATATGGAATGAAAAATAATCTCCAATAAAGTACAAGTGAATATTTTAAAAAATGAATTGAAATTATATTTAATAAGCTTTTTTGTCTATAAAAAGAATGGCTATTAATAAACAATCTTTGGTCAAATGGTAATAAGCTTGAACAGTTATTTGGCTGGTTAAAATAGACATGTTATATTTATCCTAATATTAAGATGAACCCTACCCGTCTGTAAAATGCAAATACATTTGGACGAGGAAAATTATAGATTTATGTTAGAAAACGAGCAAGACAAAGTTAACAATGAAACAAATTCTGATAGTGGTGAAGAAACCCAAAAGGAATCTACGAAAAAAATAGAGGTGGAAGAACAGGCTGAAACTATTTCCGAAAAACCTACTATGGAAAAGGAGAAACCTGTTATAGAAAAGGAAGAATCTGCTACCGAAACAAAAGAGGAAACTACTGATAAGAAAGAAGAAAAATCTATTTCCAAGAAAAAAGAAACAGAATCAAAGGGCCAATCTAAACCAGAATCCAAAAAAGCTGACTCGGAAGTGGTTGAAAAACAAAGCTCGGAAACAGAAAAAGATAAAAAAACAGAATCCGAAAAAACAGCTCAAGAAGTGGCAGACAGTGAATCTGTGGTTTCTTCGGATGAAGAGGAAGATGATGAGGAAGTTGAAGATGAGTATCGTGGAATTCTTGTAAAAGATTACGATGAAATGAATCTCGACGCTTTAGGCGAAGAGCTCGATAGGTTAATGAAAGCTCATGAAGTTAAAGATATCCGACAGCATGTACGCGATATTAAAGCTGAATTTGACCTGAAGTTCGGAAAAGAAAGAGAGGAGAAAAAGCAAGCGTTTTTAGCTGAAGGTGGAAGTATCATTGATTTTTCCTATTCAACAGAGGCAGAGAAGAAATTCAACAAACTTTACTTTGAATATAAGGAAAAGCGCGATAATTATTATAAAAATATTCGCAAAAACCTCCAAGAAAACCTTGAGCGACGGTTAGCTATTATCGAAGAACTTAAGTCGATAACCGGTGTAGGAACCGATATGAGTGCTAATTTTAGAGCTTTCAAAAAGCTTCAAGATCGATGGAGGAAAGCGGGGCCGGTTCCACGAAATGACTACAAAAACACTTGGAATACTTACCATCACCACGTAGAGCGATTTTATAACTTCTTACACTTGGATAGGGAGTTTCGTGAAATGGACTACAAGCATAATTTGGAGCAGAAACTGAAAATGATTGCCCGTGCAGAAGAATTGATCGAAGAGAAAAATGTAAATAGGGCTTTTCGTGAATTGCAAAATCTGCATCGTATGTGGAAAGAGGAAGTTGGACCGGTTTCACAAGAGTACAGTGACGCTATTTGGGAGAGATTCAGTGCGGCTACCCGAAAAATACACGAAAATAGACGTGCACATTTTAAAGAACTAGATAAACAAAGAGAAAAAAATCTCGAAGTAAAACGAGATATTATTTCCAAGATTGAAGAGTTGACCAAAGAAAATATAAAATCTCATGGCCAAGCACAACAAAAAATAAAAAAATCTCAAAAATTACGAGAAGAGTTTTTTAAAGCCGGAAGAGTCCCCAGAAAGGATAATCAGCCTACTTGGGATGCTTTTAAAACTGCTTTGCGTAGTTTTAACCATAAGAAAAATGAGTTTTATAGAAAACGGAAAGAGAAGTACAAAGAAAATTTGGAAAAGAAAATGGAACTCATCCGAATTGCTGAGGAACACAAAGACAGTGAAGATTTTGAAACAGTGACTCCATTGATGAAAAAGATTCAAGCAGACTGGAAAAAAATTGGATTTGTTCAACGCAGCAAGAGTGATAAAATTTGGAAGAGATTTAAAAAGGCTTGTAATCATTATTTTGATCGTTTGCATGCGCTGCGAGATGAGAAAGACAAAGAGTTGATGGAGGCTTTTGATAAAAAGAAAGCGCTTTTAAAAGAAGTAAATCAGTTAAACTTGACCCAGAATAGAGAAGAGGATTTGCCGAAAATAAAAGAGAAAATTGAAGAATGGAAAGAAATTGGAAACGTGCCTAATAACAAGCGATTTATCGAAGGGAAATTCAATAAAGCTTTGGATAAACTATTCAAAAAACTGGATTTAAACCGCAAAGATGCTGAAATGCTTAAATATGAAAATCATTTAGAATCTTTAAAAGATGAGGATGATGATTATAAAATAAGAAAAGAAGCCTCTTTTTTACGTAAAAAAATTGACCAAACAGCCACTGAAATTCGACAGTTGGAAACCAATTTACAGCGATTTGATAATCCTGAAAGAAGTAACCCTTTAATGAAAGGTACTTTTAAAAACATCGATCGCCTAAAACAACAACTTAAAATCTGGGAGACTAAATTGGAGAAAATAAAAAGTTTGTAAAATGAAGTTACAGCATGGCTGTTCTCTGTGCTTATCCGAGGCAGAATTTTTTTGGAGATATGACAGCAAGGATTATTATGAGTGTCCGGAGTGCCAAGCTGTTTTTCTTGCTGCTGAATTTCATCCGGAACAACAAGCCGAACTCCAACGATACCAACTCCATCAAAACGACGTAAACGATGTTGATTATCAGAATTTTGTCAAACCATTGGTGCAAGCAATACAAACAGATTTTTCTGTAAATAATGAAGGATTGGATTTCGGCTGTGGTTCGGGTCCGGTGGCAACTAAATTATTAAGAGATGAAGAATACCAGGTGAAAGTCTACGATCCTTATTTCTTTAATATACCTGAAAACCTTGATTTTAAATACGATTTTATTATCTGTTGCGAGGTAATCGAGCATTTTTATCAACCGCGGATAGAATTTGAATTGCTGTTTGACTTGTTGAATCCCGATGGAAAATTATATGCTAAAACCAGTCTAATCGATACAAAAATCAAGATGGATTTTAATAATTGGGGCTATAAAAATGACCCAACTCATGTATTTTTTTATACTCCGGAAACACTAACATGGATCAAAAAGCAGTTTGGATTTGCGAATCTTAAACTTCATAAAGATTTTTTTGTGTTAGAGAAATAAGCAAAAATGATCGAGCTTTATGAGTGTTTTAGGATTCTGATGGTAAAAAAAGATGTATTTCTTGATATACTATGAATAAAATCAAATAACTTTATAGGGTTGTAAGCCTTTGTGTTTTTATCTACGGATGAGGTCTCGATTGTTATTTTTGAGGTTGTATCTTATTACATTGCTCTTTGAGGCAAATTCTTCTTTGATTTGAGTATGAAAAACATCTGTAAAATAATTTATATCGATTCCAAATTATTAAAGAATTTTGATTAAATTGTCGCACTCTAAAAAATGAACCATGAAAATCAATAAAACTATTTTTATATTGCTAATTACTATGTTTTTAGCAATTCAGGCTTTCGGACAAACAAAGCAACAGCGTAAAAACATTATCAAAGATTATGATTTGAAAACGTTGAATGCTTTGTCTCAACAATTAGAAAGAGCCTATGAGCGGGAAAAGCGGGCGGCTTTTGAATATGCACGTCAGCATAACTTACCCTTAGTGGTGGAAAATGAAGACGGCCATAAATCTTACTTGTATCGAATGGATAGGTTTGGAAATTTAAACTATATCACAACTTCCGGTAAGGCTGATGCTCAAACTATAGGAACCAATAAGTTATATCCCGGTGGAGGGCTAGGATTGGCATTAGAAGGCGAAGGAATGAAAATTGGCATCTGGGATGCTGGTCCGGTAAGAACCACTCATGAACTGCTAAGTGGGAAAACGGTTCAAAAAGATCAAGGGCACGGAGAAAGCCCTGACCACGCTACCCATGTAGCCGGAATTGCAGCCGGAAAACAATTGGACAGTGGTTTTGGAGCAAATGCACGTGGAATGGCATACAAAGCAGATATAGATGCTTATGATTGGAATAATGATTTTTCAGAAATGAGTACAGCTGCAAGTGAAGGATTGTTGGTTTCAAATCACTCTTACGGATTAGATTTAAGTCAAGTGCCCAACGTAGGTTCATACTTAGGAGCTTATGATGATATTTCTATGACTGCAGATAATTTAACTTATTACGCTCCGTACTATACAGTGGTTACAGCTGCCGGAAATGACCGTAACGGTGGTTATAACCCAAGTCAGGGAGGATATAATCTTCTTGGTGGTTGGATGACTACAGCAAAAAACACCATCGTTGTCGCCGCTGTTGATAAAGTATTAATGTATATGGGGCCTTCAAGTGTACATATGTCAAACTTCAGCAGTTGGGGACCTACCAATAACAATAGAGTAAAACCGGATATTTCTGCGCAGGGAGTAGATGTTTTGTCGAGTACCGCAGCCT
>DATGSA010000295.1:0-37168 GCA_035303085.1 Flavobacteriaceae bacterium | reverse complement strand
TAATTTCATAGTTGTATATTTGTCGCAAATATACAACATTACTGCTTTCCTGGATAATTAAAGCGGTTAAAATTGAAAACGACATGGGGTTTTGAGTGATAAATTATTGTTAATCAGGAAAAAACCTGGTTTTGAATGATTTTAGGAACTTAAACATCATTTAAGGCTTTGGGATTTGCTTTAATATTTTAGATAAGATTTGAAAAAATAAGAGGAGAGAATTGTTATTAATGCGGTGCAACCCGGTATTTGTGTTATAGCTCCTCAAAGTCCAGTGAACACGTATTGATGACCATCAATAACAATCTGATTACTAAAATATAAAAAACAAGGAAATAATACGTCAATCAAAGTTAGAAAAGGAAAGGATTTGTAACATCCTGTATTCACACTAAGCTTAGTTATGCTTCCCTGAATCGCAGTGAACTTGCTTATTAACGGATGGTTTTACAAATCCCAACAAGACAAATATAGAATAAAAAAATATGACTCGTGAATAAAAGGAAAGGATTTGTAACATCCTGTATTCACACTAAGCTTAGTTATGCTTCCCTTGAATCGCAGTGAACTTGCTTATTAACGGATGGTTTTACAAATCCCGACAAAGACAAATATATAGAATAAAAAGATATGTTTTGGAAATCAAAGTTAGAACTGTATTTTTCGTTTCATTAATCCAAAAGTGATTTCTAAAATGAAAGAAATTAAAGTAGATAAAAGCTATTTTTAAAAGAACCAGAGAAAAATCAGCGAAAGAAAGGAATGTTCATTAAAAAGGAAAGGACTTTTAACTTCCAGCTCTTGTAAACCAGCGGAGCGTATAAGCGTTATACTTCCTAATCGCAGTGAACGCTTTGTTTATTGGATGTTAAAAATCCCGATAGGACAAATATATAAAATAAAAACACGGCGTATATTTTTAATTACCTTTGGTCTTTAATGCAGTTAGTCAAAAAAGAAAGCTCAAAAATATTAAGGCGATGATTATAAAAATCTTGATTTGAAGGGAAAATGAATTAAAAGAAAAATCCCAAGCATTTCAACGTGTTGCGTATAAGATTAGTAGGGCAGAAAAAAGGCGACTACTATTCGGATGAGTCACAAGCCGAATTTTTAAATTTTTCTTATTATCCTTTTTGTTCAATAAGCCAAATTTAAAAACTTGGCGACTTCGTAAATGTGCTTTGTCCATTGGGTTAAGCACTCATTACCCTATTATTTTTATACGTTGTTGGCAACTGACGCTATTTGTCATCGTAGTGAAATCGACATTGAATTATAGTGCATTTTTGATCAATTCCCTTTTTTCCAGAAACTTTATAAACCAACCTGTGTTCCCCTGTAATTCTTCTTGACCAAAAACCCTTCAATCCGTGCTTTAATGGCTCGGGCTTTCCTATTCCTCTAAATGGATTTTGTCTAATGGATTTTATCAATTCCTTAATTTTGATAGCGGTTTGGTTATCGCTTTCTAACCAAAAACTGAAATCTTCCCAACCATTTGCAGTAAAATAAATATTCATTAGAGAGCAAATTCAATTTCGTCCTCATTTATATTCAACCAAATTATTATCGTCGATTTGTTCGATAGATTCAGTCAGCCTATCTCTGTTTGCTTTTGTAGATAATAAGTGTTCGGTTTCTTTCAATGAATTGTATTCGTTAATTGACATAATAACAATGGCATCATCAACTTTACTTCTCGGCACAACTATTATTTCCATAGATTTAGAAACATAATCGAAATGTTTTTTGATATTTTTTCTTAAAGTAGAAATTGTTATTGCTCTCATAATATTAGATTTTAGACGTACTAAATTTTGTACAGTCAAATGTACAATATTTGCACCAATTATGCAAGTGTGATTTTTTCCGATTGTTGCCAACCCCTGGCATTGATTACAAGTTAGCAAAAAAATAGTTTAAAACTCCAAAAGTTTCTCTGGACTTTCTTTATGCATCACGTAAAAACATTGATTGCGTTTTACAATACGCAAAGTAAATTCACCATTTCCCTGATATTCTTGACGGTTATGATTTTTTCTCATAAACCGGGTGATTCTTTCTTTTAAATCATTGTCAAGCGCCGGATCATTGGTTTTAAAAGTCAATCCGTAGTTTGATTTTTTAAAGGTCACCTTAAAATCTTCTGCATTGGTATAACTTGAGTATTTTGCATCTCGGGGCTGATAAGCCGAACGTTCTTGCGCAAAACCATCACCTATAAAAATCAGAAATAATAAAGCAGTAAGTAAACTTCTCATTGATGGAGGATAAGCGAATTCACTTAAATATACAATTTTTATGCTAAACTACTAAAAAGGGCTTTTCAATTTTAGTTCTTTACCACATTAATCTCCATCTCCAAATCAATACCATAGATTTCCTTAATAGTAGATTTAATTTTCTTTGCTAAATTGAGAATTTGCTTTCCGGTTGCATTTCCATAATTGACCAATACCAACGCTTGTCTTTTATGTACTCCGGCATCGCCAACGCGATAGCCTTTAAATCCCGCATGGTCGATCAACCATCCGGCGGGAATTTTATATTGATCTGCTGAAATTTTGTAATATTTCGCTTCGGGAAACTTTTTGATCAACTTTTCAAATTCCGTTTTTGAAATAATCGGATTTTTGAAGAAACTTCCGCTATTGCCAATTTCATTGGGGTTAGGAAGTTTTTCAGTTCTGATATTTATCACCGCTTGAGAAATATCTTTTATGGTTGGATTTTCAATTTCCATTGCAGCCAGTTCTTGCTTGATACTTCCATAACTGGTGTGGAGTTGATGCAGTTTCTTAGACAGTTGAAAAGTCACACTAATAATGATAAACTGATCTTTAAATTCATTTTTAAAAACAGAATCGCGATACCCAAATTTGCATTCCTCCTTACTGAATGTTTTGATTTCAAGTGTTTGTCTGTTGATCGCTTTACACTCCACAAAATAATCTTGCAGCTCTACGCCATAAGCACCGATATTTTGCATAGGTGCTGTACCGACATTTCCGGGAATCAGCGAGAGATTTTCCAATCCGCCATAATCTTTATCGATACAATGCTGAACAAATTGATGCCAATTTTCACCGGCCATCGCTTTGATAATAACCTTGTCTTGACTTTCGTTGATGACAGAAATCCCTTTGAGGTCGATATGTAAAACTGTGCTGTCTAAATCGTCGATCAATAAAATATTACTTCCACCGCCGAGGACAAAAATCTCATCTGCATAAAGTTTTTTCAGAATCTTTTTTAAGTCATTTTGAGTACTTACGGTGTATAATTGTTTCGCTTTGACATCAATACCGAAAGTATTAAGATTTTTCAATGAATGATTTTGGGTCAATTCCATGTTGTTTTTGATATGCTTTTAATCCGTGTTTTAAAATGACTACCGCTCTGAGCAAACTTTGTTTTTCTAATACATAAGCCAGTCTCACTTGTCTTTTTCCCGATCCCGGGGTGGAGTAAAACCCTGAAGCAGGGGCAAGCATAATGGTTTCTCGATGATATTGAAAGTGTTCTAACATCCATTTTGAAAAATTTTCTGCATCATCTACCGGTAGCTCTGCAATGCAATAAAAAGCACCTTGTGGTTCAGCAACTTTAACTCCGGGAACTTTTCTTAAAGCCTCTACTAAAGCATCTCGACGAGCGACATATTTTTCTCCGATTTCGGTAAAATAAGTATCCGAAACTTTTAAAGCTGCTTCGCTGGCAATTTGTTCATAAGTTGGTGGACTTAATCTGGCTTGTGCAAATTTTAATACCGTAGCAATTACTTCTTCGTTTTTAGAAACCAAACAGCCAATTCTGGCACCGCACATACTAAACCGCTTAGAAACAGAATCAACCATTATCGCATTCTGTTCAATTTTCTTTTCTTTTAAAATCGAATTATGTTTTAATCCATCGTAGGTGAATTCTCTATAGACTTCATCAGCAATCAAAAACAAATTATGTTTCTTAACCAAATCAGCCAACTGTTCAATTTCTTCTTTTGTATATAAATATCCGGTGGGATTTCCCGGATTACAGATTAAAATCGCCTTGGTTTTATCGGTGATTTTTTTCTCGAACTCCGCTATTGGAGGCAGTGCAAAGTTATCCTCAAATTTGGAATCTACAGGTACAACTTTTGCCCCAATCATATGTGAAAACCCATTATAATTGGCATAGAATGGTTCTGGAATAATCACTTCATCTCCATCGTCACAAACCGCTGCGATACTGAAGAGCAATGCTTCAGAACCACCTATGGTAATAATAACATCATCGGTTTCAACCGGGAGATCCGATCGTTCTCTATAAAAGATAGCTAATTTCTCTCTATAGCTTTCAAAGCCATCGGAAGGACTGTAGGATAATATTTTTAAGTGGTTGTTTCTTACCGCTTCGAGTGCTATTTGTGGTGATTCGATATCGGGTTGACCGATATTTAAGTGAAAGATAAACTTTCCTTGTCGCCGTGCCATATCGGCAAAAGGGGTTAATTTCCGAATAGGCGATGCGGGCATATCCCGGCCTCTTTTTGAAATTGAAAGCATAGTCAAAGTTTTAAACGATTTTCCGAATATATTTCGGAGTGTAAATTTACAATTTTTAATAAATAATCAGGCGAGAAAATAAATTTCCCGACACTTAATATAATAAACGGGGTGCGATTAAAATCACACACATAACAATTAAAAGAATCACCATTAGATTGCTCAAAGCTTTTGGGATTTTTTTCTTGGCAAATAACAAAATTGTTTCAGCCATCAGCACCAATGCCATCATAATAGCTGCGCCAAATAAAGACATCCGCGATCGGCCGGCACTGATTAAAAATTCTGAGGTTATATTTTGAGCGATAAAATAAATAATGCCAAACAGCAATAAAAAAGCACCAATACGAATTAATAAATGGGGTAACCAAGTTTTTATCTCTTTCATTTTTACGATTTTTTTCGAACTGGGGAAGGAACTAAAAATTTATAATCCCCATTGTTTCTCATCACATCTCTGACAATAGTTGAAGAAATATGTGCTTTATCGCCGGAGGATAATAGAAAAACAGTTTCAATTTGTTCCATTTTAAAATTGGTTTCTGCAATACTTCTTTCAAATTCTAAATCCAGAATATTGCGCAAACCTCTCAATATAAAACCGGCTTTTTCGGCCTTGCAGAAATCTACGGTCAGGCCTTGATAAGTTTTTACGGTAATCTTGGAATGATTTTTAAATGTTTCTTCAAGGAATTTTTTACGCTCACTCAATTCAAACATGTATTTTTTATCTGCATTGATACCGATAGCCAAGATGATTTCGTCAAAAACATCCAAGCCTCTTTCAATGATTTCACAATGTCCAATGGTTATAGGGTCAAAACTTCCGGGAAAAACTGCTCTTTTCATAAGGTGATTATTTTGAGTCGAATAATTTACTAAAAATTATTGAGATTTGCTTAGCGCAACTTCTATCATGTCTGAAAAAAAATCTTGATAAGAAATACCGGCTGCTTTAAGTTGCTGGGGAACAATACTGGTTGGACTCATTCCGGGGATGGTGTTGACTTCAATAAAATGGGGCTCTCCTTCGTGTAAAATAAATTCAGCCCGGGCAAACCCTTTTAAACGTAAAGACTTGAAAATTTTAATCGACAGTTCTTTTACTTTTTTAGTCTGTTCGTCTGTAATTCTGGCTGGGGTTATTTCTTTGGATTCTCCCAAGTATTTGGCGTTATAATCAAAAAACTCATTCTCCGAGACAATTTCTGTAACAGGTAAAGCAATAATTTCTCCATTTAATTTAATCACGCCAACGTCAACTTCCGTTCCGTCTAAAAAAGATTCGATTAAGATTTCATCATCTTCGGCAAACGAATGCGCTATGGCAGAATCAAATTCCGATTTCAAATTTACTTTTGAAATTCCAAAACTACTCCCACTGCGATTGGCTTTTACAAAACAAGGTAATCCAACTTTTTCTAATATTGCCTCTTTATCAATTGTATCACCTTTTTGCAAAGCACAGTGTTTAGCGGTTTTAATCCCGTAATCTCGCAAAACGCTATTGCAATCTCTTTTGTTAAAGGTCAAAGCAGACGCATAGGAATCACTGCTGGTCTGAGGGATTTTAAGAAGTTCAAAATAAGCTTGTAACAATCCGTTTTCACCAGGATTGCCGTGAATCATATTAAAAACACAGTCGAAATTGACTTTTTGCTGATTGATAATTACAGAAAAATCTGCCTTATCAATCGGATAGCTTTTATCTTGATCAGCTACAATACTCCATCCTTCTTCTAAAATATGTGCTTTATATACTTCAAATTTATTCCTATCCAGATGTTGATAGATGAGTTCTCCACTTAACAAGGAAATTTCAAATTCGCTGGAATACCCACCCATTGCGACTGCAATTTTCTTTTTCATATCAATTAAATAAGTCTTATTTTGGATTTTTAATTATGCTTGGAATTTATACACGCAAAAATACACGTGTTTTTATATCTTTGTCCATTAATTTATGAGAAAACATGAACTTTTTTAAATTCATTATCAGTAAAGCTTTTTGGACTCAGGTTCTCTTGGCGATAATCGTTACGATAATACTCGGGTTTTTAGCGATAAAATTGCTCGATACCAGGACCAATCATGGAGAAACAATTGAAGTACCTGATTTATCTAAATTGCAGTTGGACGAAGTTGATGAGATATTAAATGAAAAACATTTGAACCGGGTGGTACTGGATTCTGCAAATTACAATCCGGACTATCCTAAATTTTCTGTAATCGAACAAACTCCTGAAGCTGGAAAATTTGTCAAAGAAGGCAGGAAAATATATCTTAAATTAAACCCTTCGAGCTATCCTAAAGTGGAAATGCCAAATATGATTAGAAGTACCAGTCGACAAGTAATCCCGATGTTGAGTTCCATGGGATTTGAAATAGGAGATATTACTTATAAACCGGATATTGCCAAAGATGCAGTTTTAGAATTACGTGCCAATGGTGAAAAAATAGAACCGGGAGATATGATTATGAAAACAACCACCATCGATTTGGTTTTAGGAGATGGAAATCCCGAATAAATAGACAATAAGAAGATGAGCGAAAAAGATTCAGAAAATCAGGAAGATCATAACTTATATGAGCATTACCAATTCACTGCCGATAAAGGGCAAAAGCCATTGCGCGTAGATAAATTTTTGATGAATTTTATAGAAAATGCCACGCGAAATAAAATTCAGAAAGCAGCTAAAAACGGCAATATATACGTGAATGATGAACAGGTAAAGCAGAGTTATAAGGTTAAACCTGAAGATGTGGTCAAAGTAATGCTTGAATATCCTCCACAGGAAATTAAGTTGATTCCTGAAGACATTCCTTTAGAGATTGTTTACGAGGATGATTATTTGTTGGTTGTCAATAAGCCAGCAGGAATGGTGGTTCACCCCGGTCATGGGAATTACTCCGGAACTTTAATCAACGCATTGGTTTATCATTTTGAAAACCTCCCTCAAAATTCAAGTGAACGTCCCGGATTGGTTCATCGAATTGATAAAGATACCAGTGGTTTATTGGTGATTGCCAAAACAGAACAAGCGATGGCCCATTTGTCAAAACAGTTTTTTGATAAAACCAGTAAAAGAAAATATGTGGCGTTGGTTTGGGGAGATTTAAAAAACAAGGAAGGAACTATTGAAGGAAATATTGGCAGACATCCTAAAAACAGATTAAAACAAACTGTATTTTTAAACGATGAAGACGAAGAACAAGGAAAATCAGCAATAACTCACTATAAAGTTTTAGAGCGATTTGGATATGTCACCTTGGTTTCTTGTCGTTTGGAAACCGGAAGAACCCATCAAATTCGCGTTCATCTTAAACATATTGGTCATACTATTTTTAACGATGAACGTTATGGAGGAGATCGAATTTTGAAAGGAACAACTTTTACAAAATACAAACAATTTGTCAATAATTGTTTTAAAGTCTTACCTCGACAAGCGCTTCATGCTAAAACACTTGGCTTTGAACATCCTCAAACAGGCGAGTGGATGGATTTCAGCTCAGAACTACCGGAAGACATGCAAAAATGCATCGAAAAGTGGCGGAATTACGCCAAAAACCAAAGAGAATTTCTTTAATTTATACTGTTAAATATAGCTTTTCTGCTGATTTTATTTTTCAAATATTTCTTTGAGATTGGGTTCGAAATAACCGTTGCTTTTTAATACTTTTCCATCTTTTCGATAAATGGGATTTCCATCATCGTCTAACTTGCTCATATTGCTTTGATGAATTTTAGAAAAAACTTTTTCAATTTTATCTTGCATTCCGTGTTCGATGATTGTGCCGCATAAAACGTATAACATATCTCCCAGCGCATCGGCGACTTCTACTATATCATCAGCTTCAGCAGCTCGTAAATATTCTCGATTTTCTTCAAACATCAGTTTATGCCGAAGTTTAATTTTGTCTTTTCCAATATCAGCAATAGGAGCAGGGGAGTTTCCCAAATTAAATGCCTTATGAAATGCTTTTACTGCATCAATTTTTTCTTTCATAGTATTATTAGTATTAATTTTGTCAAAAATAAAAACAAATGTTCAATCGAGGTCAACTCATTTTTGCAGCTGTTGCGCTTTTAGTGTTTATTGTAATAATAGCATTTTCTTATCGAAAGGATAAGAAAGTAAATAAAGCGTACTTCAAGAAAAGCTATATAGTTTTGATTGCGTTTATATTATTTATAGCTTTTTTGACTATTATGAAACTCACTTTGGGATAAAATGATTTTTAAATTGAAAGCCGTTCCGGACCAAACCCAATCTGATCTTCAATAAATCGCCCGTCTTCACAAAAGTCAATTAACTCATTTTGAACAAATTTGAGGATGTTTTCTTTTTCTGCTGCCGGATAAAGTAGATGGAGATTAGCTCCGGCATCTAAAGTGAAACACACATAACTTTTATGCTGCTTTCTATACTCCCAGATTTTCTCAATAATTTTTAAAGTGTTGGGTTTCATCAACAAAAAATAAGGCGAGCTGGTCATCATCATCGCATGTAAAGTCAAGGCTTCACTTTCTACGATTTTGACAAATTCATTTAAATCTCCTTTCTGTAAGATAGTAGTGAGCAACTCCAAGTTTTCAAAAGCTTGTTCGTATCGCGCTTTAGCATAAGGATGTCCGATCATTAAATCATGACCCAAGCTGCTGCTGACTTGTTTTTCTCCTTTATCAACAATCAAAATACTATCTTGAAAATCTTGAAAAACAGGATGTAATTCGAAAGATGGTTTTATCGCAAATACATCTGAGCTTTTCGAAATTTCCGGATGTTTTCCCCAAACCATCATCGGACCCGATACACTTCTGGCCGCGCTTCCTGAACCTAATCTTGCCAAAAAACTTGCTTTCTGATAAAAATGATCTTCAGACATCTTCGGATCCATTTCTTTTTGCATTTGCATTAAACACAATGCCAAAGCCGACATTCCACTTGCCGAAGATGCGATTCCGCTGCTGTGAGGGAAACTGTTTTCAGTATGAATCTCAAATTGATAATCTTTGATAAAGGGAAGGTATGCTACTATGCGATTAAAAAACTGTTCAATTTTAGGTCGAAATGAAGTGGAAGGTTGCCCATCAAAAATCACCTCAAAATGAACCTCTTCACTTGTTTGTGATAAGGGTTTGAAATTCAAAGTGGTTTGCGTAACGCAGTTGGAAAGGGTAAAGCTCAAAGAGGGATTAGCGGGAAGCTGATTGCCGTGTTTTCCCCAATATTTAATAAGTGCAATATTGCTGGGGGCTTTCCAAGTAAAACTCCCTTCGGGTAATGCTTTTTGTGGCCTAGGAAAAGCAAATGCTGAATTTGTCATTTAATTTTAAGTTTCTGCAAAGATGAATGATTTTCTTAACTTCACTGTCAAAAAAACAAACATATAAGGATTTCTTTTTAAGAGTTGTCAACCTTAATTTCTTCTTGATAAAACGCTATAACAACGGCGAAAGTAATCTTGCCAAGTGTTCAAAGAAAATTTTTGTTTTTGAGCGCTGTCGCCATTCTTGATAGGAAGTTTCAGTGCTGTTTTTTAAATCTGCCATAAATGCTTGATAAAGCTTTTGATTGATTGTTTTATCGTAAATATGGGTGTTGACTTCAAAATTCAGCTCCTGACTTCTCACGTCCATATTAGCGGTTCCTACGGAAGAAAAATGATTATCAATCAGCATGGTCTTAGCGTGAACGAAACCTTTTTCGTAAAAGAAGATGCGCACGCCATTTCTTAGCAGCTCCTCATAATAGGAATATGCGGCTCCGTTGACCAACTTTGAATCTCCGGTTTTAGGAACCAATAATCGTACATCTACCCCTGCAAGTGCTTGGGATTTTAAAGCGATAAGTATAGATTCAACCGGAATAAAATAAGGTGTAGTGATATATATTCTTTCTTTGGCTTCATAAATGGAAAACGTAGTTGACATCATAATACAAGGTTTGATGCCGGGACCGCTTGGAGCTACTTGCACAAACTTATCGCCGAAAGTTTCATCAAATTGTTCAAAGTATTTGGGTAGATCAGGAATTTCTTTTTTAATGGCAAAAATCCAGTTGGTGATAAATAAATATTGGAAATACAGAGCTGCATCCCCTTGGAGATACAAATGAGTATCCCGCCAAAAATTATCTGAAGATGTATTGATATATCTATCAGCGACATTGATACCGCCGGTGAAAATGTGCTTGCTATCAACAATAATTATCTTTCGGTGATCTCTATAATTTATACGATTAGCCAAAGGTTTAAAATGTATTTTGTTTACCGGACTGGTTTGAACTCCACCTTCTTGTAATTTTTTGAGAAGGGATTTTCCAATCTTACTACTGCCAAAATCATCGTATAAGAAACGTACAACAACGCCTTGTCGGGCTTTTTTAATCAACAAATCGGCTAATTCATTACCGATTTTGTCATTTTCATATATATAATATTCTAAATGAATATGATGTTTGGCTTGTTTTAAAATCTCGAAAACCTTAGGGAATTTTTCCTCTCCGTTAAATAACAATTCAACTTTATTTCCACTTGTAATTACAGAGTGGGAAGCTTTAAATAAAAAATTAATCGTATTAACTGAATTTTGAATGGGGTTGGGTAATTTTTTTATCGTGCTTTGATGTGCTTTGGTAGCTAAATTTTCAATTTTATCATAGACTTCTTCATTTTGTTTGACCTTGACATCATAAAACTTGTTCTTTTGGAAATTAACACCAAAAAGAAAATATATCATCACCCCAATTATAGGCAGGAAAAAAATAACCATCAAATAGCCTAATGTCTTGCTGACATTTCGAGTGTCCATTATAATTTTAATCGATAAAAATATGATTCCTATCGCATAGGCAATCTGAATAGCTAAAATTAGATAGGGATAATCAGCAAAAAATGCAGTCATATAATCATTGGTTTTGCGAATGTTAAAAGTAAAGAAAATATCTCAATTATCATCAAAAAAAAATAGTGCCGGAAAGGCCGACACTATTTTGAATCTATTACTTTTAGAAAAATTCTTTCAGTATTACATATTTCTTCTATACTGTCCGCCCACTTCAAAAAGCGCTTGAGTAATTTGTCCTAAAGAACAAACTTTGGTCGCATCCATTAAAGCTTCAAAAACATTTTCATTTTCGATGGCCGCATTTTTTACTTTTTCTAAAGCTTCCTCTGCCTGTTTCTCATAAGTTTTATGAAGTTTTTCAAGCGTATGGATCTGTGCTTCTTTTTCTTTTTGTGTGGCGCGGATTACTTCGCCTGCAATATTAGTGGGCGAACCTTCACTGCTCAAGAAAGTATTTACACCGATAATCGGCATTTCACCACTGTGTTTTAAGCGCTCATAATGCAAGCTTTCTTCTTGAATCTGCATGCGCTGGAACATTCTCTCCATCGCGCCCAATACACCACCTCTTTCGTTAATTCGATCAAACTCGTAAAGCACTGCTTCTTCCACCAAATCGGTTAATTCTTCGATGATAAAAGCACCTTGAATTGGATTCTCATTTTTTGCCAATCCCAACTCGCGGTTGATAATCAACTGAATGGCCATCGCACGTCTTACAGATTCTTCTGTCGGCGTGGTGATTGCTTCATCATAAGCGTTGGTATGCAGTGAATTACAGTTGTCATATATTGCATATAGCGCTTGCAACGTAGTTCGGATATCATTAAACTGAATTTCCTGTGCGTGCAATGAACGCCCTGAGGTTTGAATGTGATATTTCAACATTTGAGAACGGGCATTTGCACCATATTTGTGTTTCATCGCTTTAGACCAAATTCTTCTTGCCACTCGACCAATCACTGCATATTCCGGATCAATTCCGTTGGAGAAGAAGAAGGAAAGGTTAGGAGCAAATTTATTGATGTCCATCCCGCGGTTTAAATAATATTCTACATAAGTGAACCCATTGGAAAGCGTGAGCGCCAATTGCGTAATTGGATTCGCACCAGCTTCCGCAATATGATAGCCTGAAATCGAAACAGAATAGAAGTTTCTTACATTATTCGCGATAAAATACTCTTGCACATCTCCCATTAATCGCAAGGAAAATTCCGTGGAGAAAATACAGGTGTTTTGTGCCTGATCTTCTTTAAGGATATCGGCTTGCACGGTTCCGCGAACTTTGGAAATCGTATCTTTTTTAATCTCTTCGTATTTCTCTTTGGGTAATACTTGATCACCGGTGACCCCTAAAAGCATCAACCCTAATCCGTCATTTCCTTCGGGTAAATCGCCGTTGTATTTTGGTCGTTCTATACCTTTATCTTTATAGATTTTAGCGATTTTTCTATCGATTTCTTTTTCTAAGCCATTTTCTACAATATACTTTTCACATTGTTGATCAATGGCCGCATTCATGAAAAATCCTAATAACATCGGGGCAGGACCGTTGATGGTCATACTCACCGAAGTCATTACATCGGCTAAATCAAATCCAGAGTAAAGTTTTTTGGCATCGTCTAAACAGCAAATCGAAACGCCTGAGTTTCCGATTTTACCATAAATATCCGGACGGTGATCGGGGTCATTTCCATATAACGTAACCGAGTCAAAAGCGGTGGACAATCTTTTGGCCGGCATATCTTGACTGACATAGTGAAACCTTCTATTGGTTCTTTCCGGACCACCTTCCCCAGCAAACATTCTCGTTGGATCTTCTCCTGTTCTTTTAAAAGGATATAATCCTGCGGTATAAGGAAATTCTCCGGGAACATTTTCCTGTAAAATCCACTTTAATAAATCTCCCCAAGCTTGATATTTCGGCAAGGAGATTTTAGGAATCTGTAAATGAGATAAAGATTCAGTGTGCGTTTCAATTTTAATTTCTTTGTCCCGAACCTTATATTTGAATACTGGATCTTTATATTTTTTGACCACTTTATCCCAATTGAGAATCTCTTCCCAGTTGTAGGGATCAAAATCCATTTTGATACGGTCAAATTCCTTTTTTAATAAGTCAACTATTTCCTTGTTTTCTTCAGAGGTGTTTTCTTCGAGCTCCTTTTCATTTAATCCATATTTATCAAGAGCAGGGGAGGTGTCGTTTAAAGAGCTGATGGTTTTGTATATCCCATAAAGTTTTTGAGCAATCTCAACTTGTGCTTCGACCTTCTTATCATAACCGCGGTTGTTTTCGGAGATTTCAGATAAATACCGAACGCGATTTGGCGGGATAATATGTACCTTTTTGGACATTTCTTCCGTGACCTGATAATCGCTTTTGATTCTACCATCGGTTACCTCTTCAACCTTGTCCATGATTTTCTGGTACAAGACATTCATTCCCGGATCGTTAAATTGTGAAGCGATTGTTCCGTAAACCGGCATATCTTCAAGGTTTGCATCCCACAAGCCGTGATTTCGAGAATATTGCTTTCTCACGTCTCGCAAGGAGTCCAATGCTCCGCGTTTGTCAGATTTATTAAGTGCCACGATGTCGGCAAAATCCAACATGTCAATTTTTTCCAGCTGGGTTTGCGCACCGTATTCCGGAGTCATCACATATAAAGAGAGATCTGAATAATCGGTGATGGAAGTATCGCTTTGTCCAATTCCGGAAGTTTCTAAAATAATCAAATCATAATCCGCGGCTTTCAAAACGTCAACTGCTTCCTGTACATAATCTGATAGTGCCAAATTAGCTTGACGAGTAGCCAGTGACCGCATAAATACACGGTTAGAATCGATAGCGTTCATCCGGATTCTGTCTCCCAATAAAGCCCCACCGGTTTTACGTTTTGAAGGATCTACAGAAACAATCCCGATGGTTTTATCTTTGAAGTCCGCTAAAAATCGCAAGACGAGTTCATCTACTAATGAAGATTTTCCGGCGCCACCGGTTCCTGTAATTCCCATTACCGGAGTTTTGGATTTTTTGGCTTCTTCGATTGGAAATAATTTTTCAAATTCGTCGTGACGATTTTCAGCCAATGAAATCAATCGAGATATGGTTCCGGTGTTTTTCTCTTTTAAAGATTTGCGTACTTGATCTTTGGAAGGATGTTGAATTCGGTCTTTACCTTCTCCTTGAAAAATATTTAATTCCGGCGTTTCAAAATCTGAGTTTTCCACCAAGTGATTAATCATTCCTTGTAAACCTAAAGAACGCCCATCATCGGGAGAGTAAATTTTATCAATTCCGTATTCTTCTAACTCTTTAATTTCTTCGGGGAGAACCACTCCGCCACCACCAAAGAATATCTTGATATGACCGGCTCCTTTCTGCTCGAGTAAGTCATACATATATTTAAAATATTCTACGTGTCCTCCTTGATAAGAAGTCATCGCAATGGCATTTGCATCTTCTTGAATTGCGGTATTGACCACATATTCAGCACTGTGATTGTGTCCGAGATGAATTACTTCAACCCCGGTAGATTGAATAATCCTTCTCATGATGTTGATTGCCGCATCATGCCCATCGAATAGGGAAGCAGCTGTAACAATTCTTACTAAATTCTTTGGTTTATAAGGTTTTGGATTCGCCATATTTTCTTCAAAATTTTGTGCGTAAATTTAAAGAATTTAGCGGACTTAACAGCTGTTGTTCAACATAAAATCGTTTTAAAATGGGTTTAGCGTTTTAATCGTCTTAAACCTATTTGATATTGCAATGAAATAGCAATGCGAGGATTGAGACTCTCGAAATCCGGGGCTTTAAACTTTTTTGATAAATAAATCGAAATCTCTTGTTATGGTGTTGATTTGAAAAGCTTCAAATTCGCCACGAATGCACGAATGAATCTGTTTTCAATATTGGAATATTTCTGAACTGATAAGTGTAAAAATTTCAAGTTTTAAAAGTAATTAAACCTTCCCCCATTTAGGGGGAACCGAAGGGGGTGTTTCTTATGTTCTTTCAATAAACTTCCCCCATTTAAGCGATCCATTAAGCAGGTATAAAGATCAGTCAAAATACTAAATCAAATTGTTTGGTAGTTTACCTTAAGGTGTGTAAAAGTCATTTTGATATAATGCAATAAAAAAAACCTCACCGAATTTAATCGACGAGGTTTTGAATCTGCAAAGGATTTAAAATCTAAAGAGCGATATCTGCTTTAAATTCTCCTTCTGTAATTTGGTACACTTCTCCCGCTTCATTTCGAACGCTTAAGGTGAAGGTTCCAATAAGTACAGTTCCTTGTTTTTCAGTAATTTTGATTGACCCCGAATTATGTACACTATTGTAATGTGTTGTAGTTTCATTTTCAGCATCAAATTCATAATATATACCGGAGAACGCGGCTGTATTACTGATTTGATAAGTACCTGTATTGATACTTGTTGGAAGTTTTAGCTCCAATTGGTTGTTGGAGGCATCGACACCAATTACACTTACTAAACCATTGCCGGCGTCTTCTGTGTTAACTGTGATAGCGTTGAAATTGTTCCCGGCGATATTAGCTAACATATAACTATCGCCTGAAATTTCGGATTCAAAAGAAATATCTTCAAAGACCCCGTTGGTCATAGCAATCGTGTTTTCCGGATTGGCAATATCAGTTAATGTTCCGGTAAAAGTACCGGTGGCCAAGTTGCTGTTCATATCCAATTCTGAAAGCGTAATATTTCCAGAAGTAGCTTCGTAAATTGAGCTTCCATCTTCTGAACTGACCATGTAAGCGATAGTACCTTCAGGATTGTCACCGCCAACTGTTATGTTGGTTTCATTGGTGTCAAAAATTTTCAATGTAAACTGAGCGGAATCATTTTGAGCCTCTAAGGTCAACTCGTGCGCAGCGGTATAATTTCCGGAAGTTTCTTCGGCTTCATATAATTCACCGTCCAATTCTACATGGAAGTTACTTAAGATTTCACCCGGATCGTCCGGTGGTTCATATCCTTCTACATTAAGCGGAATATCGGTAAACTCTCCGTTTGTGAAATATAAGGTGTCGGGCAGGCCTATTCCTGGGGCAGGACCGGTATCGGTTGAATCGGAAGGATTGTCATCTGCTGGCGAAGGTATGTCTGTATTTGAAGTGTCAATGATTTGGCTATTATCTCTATAAGCTTCAAAAGAAAAAACACCGGAACTTAAACCGTTGACTATATCATACTTACTAATAGTAAGCATCCCGATAGTGTCAATTCCTGCCATGGTATATGGTTCTTCATTAACGCCATCGAAATAAAAAGGGTTTCCGCTACCTGAGCCGCTCAATACATAGCTGTCTTCTCCAGCACCAGTTATTTTCATGCGAACGCGAGCACCGTCATTTCTTTTACCGATAATTTCAGTAACTCCATCTTCTGTGGTGAGCACGCCGTATTGGTCTGCTATAAAAGTTTCTCCATTAATGTCAACTCGGAATTGTGCATTGAGGCTCGGACCGTCTCCGTATCTCTCTCCAATGGTTTCGTCATCGCAACTTGCTAAGCCTGCAAAAATGACAAGAACCAAAATTGTTCTGTAAATTAATTTCATGTAAAAGGATTGATGTTATTTTAGTTAACGCAAACTTAATTAAAAAATTCTAATTACGGGTTTGTTTTTGAAGATATCAAATTTATTTATTCGGCTTTATTTGTAAAAGATAACCTTTAAAAACATTTAATATTGTCAAGTCTGCATAGGGAAATTAAAAACATGTTTTATATCAAGTGTAATCTTTTAGAATTTCAGCTGCCTTATCTTTAAAACGTGTATGCAGCTCACCGTCTTTTTTGACAAATACTACTTCCATAAGCCAAAGCGCCGGTAAATGAAAAGGTTGAATATTCAACGGTCGGTTCATATCGGTGATGTCAAATATTTCATAACCGTTCTTATCCATATATTGAAGCACTTTTAAGGCGGAGTTCGGATAGATGTTATTTAAAACAGCTACTTCCACTAAAATCACTTCTACTTTTCCAAAGAGGTTTTCTGCTCCTTTTAATACGTCTAGATCAATTCCTTCTGCATCGATTTTTACGATATCGGGAATGGGAATTTCTTTTTCCGCAACTAAATTACTCAAACTTCTAACCGGAATTTTTACTTGAGAAAACCCTTGCTTTTTGGCTTCCTCTTCACTGTATATAAAAGAAGAACTATGATCAAAATCATGATGGGTGAAATCCATCTCTTCGTTTTTACTTCCAATTCCAATCGGTAGATAAGTTACATTTTCCTGATTGGTCAAATCCCGGAAAAATTCTTTCAACTCCTGCTGTGGTTCTATTAAAATATATTGACTCTTAGGATAATGCAACATGGCGATTCGAGTCCAGCTTCCCTTATGTGCTCCAATATCCACAATCACCCTAGGCGTATAATCTAAACGCTTTAGAATTTGCCAGAAATTATTTAATAAGAGCTCTTTCTGAGATTGTGTCTTCAATTGATAATGACCTAAATTGATTATTCTATAGCCGAGTTTCCCGAATAATTTATTGATGAGTTTTTTCATTTTGTATCAAAAGGATTGAATTTTATAACGTTGCTTTCAAAAACGTGTTTACAAACTTATTGTTTTAATTTATACTTCGCCGATAGAGTATTTTATTTTTTTGCAGTTTGACATGAATTATTAATCAAAACGGTCAACGGAAATCAGGCATTAAAAAAGCTCAGCTCATCACTCGCAATTCACCATAAATTCCACGAATGCACGCATAAACAATTTTAAACAATAAGCTAATATTAATAAGAGAATTAGCTCCTGTCTTTAAGGTTCGAGATTATGATGTTTACTTATTAATTATTCTCCTTTATAATTCGTAAACTCCTGAACAACAACACAGTGCCAAGGCCAAAAAAGAAAACAAAAAAGAGAATCGAATGACGAATACTTCCGGTGGCCTGCGAGATGAATCCGTAAGTAAACATTCCGATAACAATTCCTATTTTTTCTGAAACGTCATAAAAACTGAAATAAGAAGTGGTGTCTTTTGTTTCGGTAGGAATAAGTTTGGAATACGTTGATCGCGATAAAGATTGAATTCCGCCCATGACCAATCCAACAAATGCCGCAGTGAAGTAAAACTGTAATGGGGTGGAAATAAAAAACGCATAAAAACAAATCGCTACCCAAATAAAGTTTACGACGATCAGGGTTTTGATATTGCCGAATCTTTCCGAAGCCTTGGCTGTGTATGTCGCTCCGACAATAGCGATGAGTTGAATCAAAAGAATACTGACAATTAAACCGATAGTCGAATCGGTTGCTCCCCATTTTATTTCTTCTACGCCAAAATAAGTAGCGATCAGCATAATGGTTTGTACCGCCATGCTGTAAGTGAAAAAAGCGATGAGATAGCTGTGCAGTATTTTATTCGCTTTTACTTCTTTATAAATTTTCTTCAGTTCGTAAAAACCATTAAAAATCCAATTTTTACTGCGATGATCGCGCGGATTTCCTTTGGGAAGATAATAATAAGTGTACTGACTAAACCCAATCCACCAAACCCCGGTGAGTACAAAAGAAAGTCGCGTAGGAAAATCGGCACTGCTGAATCCAAATGTTTCATAAAACATGATAAGTATCAAACAGATAACCAATAAAATCACACTACCGATATATCCCAATGAAAATCCTTGTGCGCTGACCTTATCTTGTTGTTCGGGATAAGCGATGTCCGGGAGATAGGAATTATAAAAAACGATACTGCCCCAAAATCCAATCAAGGCCAAGAAATAACACAACAATCCAAACCAGAGAAAGTCCAAAGAAAACCAGAATAACCCGATGCAAGCTGCGGCGCCCAAATAATTGAAGAACCGCATAAATACCTTTTTGTTGCCGATATAATCTGCAATTCCACTCAGCAATGGACTCAAAACAGAAACGACCAAAAAAGCAAAAGCAGTTACATAGCTGATTAGGGCATCGTTTTTAAAATCAAACCCGAGGAAGTTAACCGTATTGCTGACTACTTCATCATCAACTTTTATAATGGTCAACGCGCCATAAAAAATCGGGAAAACTGCGGAAGAAATTACCAGGCTATAAACCGAATTTGCCCAATCATAAAAAGCCCAAGCGTGGAGGAGTTTTTTGTGACCTTTCGGGAGTTGAGGCATAGGATCTTAATTAGGTTGATGTAGAAATTATTTTTTAAAAATATAATAATTTTAGTGAATGTAAGTTTTTCAAAAAGGAAAATGGATTCTTTAAAAGATGACAAGAAGGAATTAGACTGTACTTTAGCATAAAATATTTTGAATGCTAACGCGAGTGTCCCGCTCGTGCCAGCCTGTTTTTAGGTTGATTTAGAAATCATTTATTTGTGGAATAAAAGTATTGTGAGAATCTATAGCGGGATCTTGAATCAATGATTCGAATCAACGATCATTTTTTCACTACTTTAAAAAATAATTCATTTCCTTGACGAGGTTTAATGGAGTTATAAGCTCTTTCCAGAATGTCTATTTCAAATTTCCCGGAAAAGAGTTTTTTATATTCTTCCAAACTTCCACCATACGGCGGACCGCTTTCAGGGTCGAGCGGAAAATCGAATAATACACCTACCAATTTTCCACTGGTGGGTAAGAGCTGATACATTTTATCGACATAAGCCTTCCGAAAGGAGGGCGGTTGGGCGCAGAAGAAAGTTTGTTCCAATATTAAATCGAATTGTTGATCGATTTCATAAAAATTGGTGTGCAATAATTGGTTTTTGGGAAAACGAGGAAATCGTTTGTGAAAATTCTGTAAGGGATAACGAGAAATATCGGCTACAAATACATTGGAAAATCCTTTTTTAAAAAGATATTCTGCCTCATAAGAATTTCCACTTCCCGGAATCAATATTTTTAGATTTTTGTCGGAAAGTTGATCGATATATTCTTTGAGCGGAGTGGATGCATAACCGATATCCCAACCGGTATTTCCGGTTTGATAACGCGCATCCCAATCTGTATTTTTAAAGGCCTCCATATTGCATTTTTAATTCCAACAAAGGTAGTAAATCAGAGGAACAAGCAAACTCGTCTTATTTTAAACAAGAATTCACCATATCTGGACTGATGTTTTAGATAAATTTAATGTTTTGAGCGCAAATCAATCCTTTTTATTGATTTATTTGTTATCTTCAGGAATTAATTATGATTAAATTCACAATAAAAAATAATTTTGAAAACAACAGCTTGTAAAGGATTACGACATTTACTTTTTTTAAGTGTGGTCTTAATACTGTTCCCTTCTAAAGTATTTAGTCAGTATGAGTTTTTAGGAACATGGGAATTGGATAAAATCGTAATAGACAATCAAACTACTTTTTATGATGATTATGAAACCTACCTTTATGCTGATGAAATGTTATTAGCTGATGGAAAAACTAATGATGTTCTTGAAATTTTATTGGAGTATAGAGACGAGGATTGTTATTTGACGGGGTATGGATTAGAAACTTCTGAATATGACTTTGATTCCTCTACATTTGTGGTTATTGGAATTTATCGATATTTTGATCAATGTACTCCTGAATCTTTAGCTGATGAATTAAAAGAATTGCATAATTCGTTTTACTTTACAGAAACATCCGAAGAAGAGGAGTTTACTTATGTCATAACAGAAAATCCTGAAGATTATATTTTGGAGGTAATAAATAATCAGGGAAATCAAGCCTATTATTCAAGGAAGAATTTATCTACTCCGGAATTTGAAAAACTCAATTTCACTCTATCTCCAAATCCTGTCCAAAATCAATTATTTATTCAAATGAAAGATTTTACTTCTGCTATGAATTTGGAGGTATATGATATGCAAGGTAGAGTGATCAATAGTTTTGACATACACAAAGCCGAAACTCAATTAGATGTTTCCGGATATAATTCAGGCATGTATTTTATCAAATTAAGCGACGGTTCAGGCAAACAACAAGTAGCTAAATTTATGAAACGGTAAAAATTTATGAAGCATGAAAACAAAAAACATCGGTAAAGGATTACAGCATTTATTTTTATGGAGTGTTCTACTCTGCATATTTGCAATGACATTTTCTTTTCAAGCTTATGCACAAGACGAGGAAATGCTTGAGCGAACTTGGTATCTGTACAAATTAGAGATGGAAGGAGAGGAGTATCTCTATTATGAGTTGGATATCGATAGTGGTGAAGAGAGCAATATAGAAATTGTACTGAATGATGATTCAACAGCTGATATTGAAATGGACGGTTGTCCGGGCTGGGGATGTAGTTCTTCTTTTGAATTTGCAGCAAACGAAAGTGAAATTATTTTAGATGGCGCAGGATGTCTTACTACCAATCCTTGTGATTCTTATATGTATTATGGAGATGATACAGCTGAATTTACTTTGATATTCAATTATTATTCTTCTTTTTATCAGCCCGCTGATTCCGTTGTGACATATGATATAGAAACTATAGATAATGTGGACTATCTGATTTTCACTAATGAGGGTGGCGATAAAATCTATTATTCAGCTGCCAATTTATCTACGCCCGAATTTAAAAAACTCCCTTTCAGCTTATCCCCAAATCCTGTTCAAAATCAATTGTTCATTCAAATGAAGGATTTTTCATCTGCTATGAATTTGGAGGTATATGATATGCAGGGGAAACTGATTAATAAGATTGATGTGCGTGAAGGAGAAATCCAATTAGATGTATCCGAATATGCTTCGGGGATTTATTTTATTAGAATGAAAGATGAACTTGGAAATAGACAAGTGAAGAAGTTTGTAAAGAAATAATTTTAATGTTCATACGGGAGATGGATACTTTGGTCACTCATATTTTGATTTATCGGACAAGTTATTATAAGATTATAATTTAATCAATATTTGAAAACAATTTGATTTGTTTATCTAAGTATTATCAGCTAGTTTAAAAAGACAACACAAATGAAAATTGCAACTATAATAATATTGGCCGTTATCGTTTATTTTCTCTTCAAATACTATGCAAAGAAAAAGTATGATGGGTTTCTTAAATTTTATGACGGTATTCAAGAGAATACAGTAAAGGAAGCAAATGCAACAATAAATATGTTGTTAAAAGAATTTTCAAATAAACCGACAGAAGAGCTGGGACGAAAAATATATGATATACTTAGCCAAAATAGAACTTACATAATTTTGACCTTTCTTGACAATAATGACCCTAATGACAACACGACATTTAACTTATCAAATTCAATAAATTTTAGAAAAATTAAAAACGGTGACATTGGAGCGTTTACTGATTTTGATGTAATGAGAAATTATGTTGGCAACTATATATCAACAGAGATAATCCTAATTGGTGATTTTATTAAGTTGTGTAACGAGCACAATATTAAATCAATAACGTTAAACTTTACTCTTCCTAATCCTTACAGATTAACAACAGCTAATGAATAGTATTATTTTTAAAATAGTAGCAAATAGTCTTTCATATATTGGAAGTAAAACTGGGCTGACATATAATCAAATAAATATACTCATTTACTACTTTGTTATCCCATTTTCTTGGTTGTGCCTTATAGATATAATTTTCAACTTTCATTATTTCAAAATAGCCTTTGCGATTTTCGCATTAGGTTTCACTGTTGGTTGCAGAAATTTTAAAACATATTCAGACTGGTTATTTGACAAATCGGTTTCGTTTTTGAATTATTTCAATAAGTTTGGGAGCAACTATGTTACATCTTCCGTTTGGATTTGTGTATCGTTACCAATAGTAATTTATGCCATTCTTATATATTTGATAATTAGATAAATTTATGACGGCATTAAGACTTACAAAGGACAGAAAACCAACCGATAACAGCACCTACAAGAAATTGGCGGTTCAGTGGTTAAACGAAGCCTTGTGCTTCGCATCAAATTTTGTGGTGGCAGACAGTTCAGTGCCTAGAAATCGCCAACTTCCTGTAGCTGCAAAACGTTATCTGCTTAATTATTGGATTAAGAGCTTGTGATATGACAGGCGCATCTCTCGCCCGAATGGGCGATATTTGATTAACCATAGGCGCAAGCCTATGGTGTTTGCACAACAACCTATCTGCCTGCAAGGGCAGCACTTCTAACTGATGATTTGATTGTACGTACTTCATACTTTTGTTATTAGTACCGCCCTTCGGGCGGATGTTTTTTTCGGTTTTTTCCGCAGGATGAATCCTGCGGTTAATCACATTTTGTCCTGTCGGACAAGTCATTATGAAGCTACAAGTTAATCAATTTTTGTCCTGTCGGAGAAGTTATTATAAAGTCAATATGTGCTTCAAATATAATGTTCTGCCATTTTTTTGGCAAAAGTATCCGTTTTGCAGATGAATCATTTTTAATTAATCATCTCCTTGCCTCAAAACAAAAAAGTTGTCTTTTTACGGACAACTTTTTGCTCTATATATAACCAAATTCAAAAAATATAGATTTTCTTTTTAGAAGTAAGTACTAAATCCAAAATACCAGGTGCTGGCTTCTGCAGCTGGGTTGTTGATTACATCTTTTTCCCATTCGTACCGATAGTTAACTCGGAATACAGTTCGCGGCGTAGGTCGGAAACTGATTGCCGGAGTAATAGCTACAATTTCGTCTCCAATCTTTTTTCCGGTAGATTCAAATTTGCCAATATTCCAATCGACATAATTCACTCTTGCTGCAACGTTAAAAACCGACTCCTCCCAATCTAAGATTTTCGTCTTGTAAACCGGTTGAATCACATCGACAAAAAATCCGGCTTGTTTACTTCCGTATTGCTCGGTATAGTTATCGGGTATATCTATTTTTACCCAAGCAGCTTCACCAATTATTTTAGTTCCCCAAGCAGGGATTTCCGTATTGAAGTCAATCGCAAAAACATCTAAGTTTGCTTTTTTCTCAATTTCCTCACCGTCGTCAATGTGTTGATTATAAGGGCCGCCCATATAGGAAAGGCCAATTTCACCGTATTTATGATTTTTAACCGCAAGCTTTCCGGTAAACATAGCTTTCCCGCTCGCATTTTCCATAAAACGATTGGGATCTTCTTTTCCTGCCGGCAAATAGGTTTTATCATTTTCGTTGGAAATAATACTACTATTAAACCCATTGGTCAAGTATGCTTCGTAGCCAAATATCCAGTCGTTCGCATAGGTTTTTCCGTGTAATCCAAATCCGGCATTAGATAACGTGGCAGCTAACATTCTTGTTGAAACATCCGGTCGCTCGACGAATTCCCATTTCGGACCGTCGTGATTTTCGTTGAATGCACCAATGGGGTTCATCACAATACCTCCGCGTAAGTTTAATAACGGATGAAAAGCCACATCCATTGCGGCAAATTCAATCTCCACTTCATTTCCACCATCTTCAAATTCTATTTCCGTCATAAAACTTATGCGTTTAGTGATGGAAGATGAAACGAATAACGTCAGTCTTCGTGCTTGAAAAGAAAGACCATCGGTGTCGCCTTCATCGTTGGTTCGATGAATGGTATTCGCTTCCAAATAACCACCAATGGCAACAGGTGACTTATCCGGTGTAAAAGTTGGTCGGTTAAAAGCAGCGTCCATATTCATTAAAGGTGGAATGCTGTCTTTGGTTTGTTGTGCAAAAATGCTCGGTGAGCAACTTAAAAATAGTATTATAAATACGGCGTTACGCCAATTGTAAGTAAATGTTTTTATCATCAGTTATGATTTTATAGGTTTTTAATTTTTTGGTGGCCGGTCCCTCTAAGACTTCTCCTCGGGTATTGAATTCACTGCCGTGACAAGGACAACTGTAAATACCGCCACCGATATTTAATTCACACCCTTGGTGCGTGCACTTCATCAGAGAAGCAAAATATTCCTCTTCGTTTTTCTTGTAAATACAAATGGGAAAATCACTTCCTGCTGTTTCCACTAAAACGAAATTGCGTTGCCTTTCTTTCTCCTCATTAATAAACTCGGACTTCGCTAAAATAATAGTGGAGTTCTCTCTTGTAACCTCTGCGTAATAAATACTTTCACAAGAATTCAAAAAAGTTATGCCCAAGGGGATGCCGACAACTGCCGCCAATGATTTTTTGATAAACTCTTTGCGTTTCATATCATAAGGATTCTAAAAAACGAATTAATTCATTTTTCTCCGATTGGCTCAAATTGTTATACATATTACGAGAATTTTCAGCTTCCCCGCCGTGCAGTTGAATCGCTTCATCTATACTTTGAGCGCGACCGTCGTGCATCAGATAATAATGACCACCCTGAGAGTCCTTACTCAATCCCAATCCCCAAAGTGGAGCAGTTCGCCATTCTGATGATTTGGCATGGCCTTCGGTATAACCGTCGTCCAATTCCGGTCCCATATCGTGTAATAAAAGATCGGTGTAAGGGTGAAAGGTTTGATAAGAAAGTGGCTCAATCGGGGAATATCCGGTTTCCATAGTGGGCCTGTGACAAGCCGCACAATTGATTGCCTCAAAGGTTTGTTTCCCTGCCAAAACCTTAGGGTCATCTTGATCACGAGGAATTGGAGCTTTCAAAGTTTTTAAATAAAAAACCATATCACTGATCGTTTCATTATCCACTTCCGGACTCATTTTGTCTCCACTATAAGTGTCATACGGATCGTAAAGAGAAGTAATTCCCATATCTTCATTGAAAGCAAATACCGTTTGGTGCAACAAATCATAAACAGAAGCTTTTTTACCGAACCTGTTAATGTATTTCCCATTTTGTGTGATCGCATCCGGTCTCGGAGTAACATAATCCGGAATAGTGGTCCAGTGAACGCGCCCGCTAATTCCATCTCCATTGGCATCATCGGGATCTTCAATTGACAATAAATACTCATCGGTTACCGCATCAAAATAACCCAATCCGGTAACTCCAGGTGCCAAAAATGTAGCGTGTGGTGCGCCTTCCGGAAGCGTTTCCGGTTCATAGCCCGGAATAGCTTTATCCTGTAGTTGAGGTCCCCCTTGATCTAAATAATGATTTCCCGTCTCATCGTGTTGTCCAAAACGGATAAAAGCATTGAAGGGATGTCCTTTTCCATCTCCTGCATGGCAGCTAACACAGCTGGTGCCATTGAAAATTGGACCTAATCCTGTTTCAACTGTAAAAACATCATCATTAAAAGTAATGTCCCCGTTGACAAATCTGCGGGATTCTTCATAACTCAATCCATCAAGTGGTCCATCTAATAACTCATATTCTTCCAACTCCTTAGGAGCCGTTCCTTCACATCCAAAGAGACCGACTAATATGATCGTTAATCCAAGTAAAGTGATTTTTGTTTTCATCTTATCTATTTATATTTTTAGGCAAATCTAAAAAAATATTATTGTAAAACTAATTCATTTGAAGAGATTTTTGGAAGAACAGTTGTTTTTCCTCCTAAATGAGACGAAAATAACTTAAGATTTTGCATTGTAATTGATTAAATTGCGCTGATAATTAAATTGGAATTTGTGGGAAGCAAACCTCAAAAACATATCGGAATAGTAGGAGCGGGAATAGCTGGTCTAACCGCAGCAATTATGTTACAAAAACAAGGATATCGAATCAGTGTTTTTGAAAGTTCCAAAAATGTCAGTGGAGTAGGTGCAGGAATAGGCTTGGCTTCCAATGCGATGAAAGCTTTTGAATATCTGGGATTGGCCTCAGGCATCAAAGAAATCAGTAATCCGTTAAAAGATTTTAGGGTTTGCGATGCTAAAGGCGATAAACTATTCGCTATAGATACCAACCGGATTCAAGAAAATTATCGAGCGGGAAATTATGCGGTTCATCGAGGCGATTTACATCAATACTTGATCAACCAAATCGATTCGGAATATATTTTTTCGGATAAAAAACTAATCAGCTTAAAACTGCATAAAGAAAAGGTCAATTTAAAATTTGAAGATCGTAGTCAGACAGAGGTAGATTATGTCATCGGTGCCGATGGTGTTAATTCGCGGGTTCGACAAATTCTTCTTCCGGAAGCCAAACCGCGATACGCCGGATACTGGTGTTGGAGAGGAGTGGTGAAATACACCAAAAAGGATCCGCATAAAAGTATGGCGCTATGGGGTAAAAATGGAAGGTTTGGAATAACCTCGATTGCTCGCGATACTGTTTATTGGTTTGCTTGTATTAATTCACCGTTGGATGGGGAAATCGCAGATTTCGGTTTAAAAGATTTACAGAAACAATTCCAAAACTATCATCCACTTGTCCAAGAACTTTTATCGGTCAGTAAAGCTGAAGAAATTATCAGTGGTCCCATCATGGATGTCAAACCTTTATTCCAATTTAAATTTTCAAGGATGTTATTAATCGGAGATGCCGCTCATGCCACGACGCCAAATATGGGACAAGGCGCTTGTATGGCGCTGGAAGATGTAGCGGTTTTTCAAGATGAACTTCAACAGCACGACTTCAAAAAAGCTTGTTTCAATTTTCAGTTAAGGCGTCTGGATCGTACCAAATATATTACAGTCAACTCAAGAAGAGCGGGAAAAATAGCGCAGTTAGATAATTCTTTGCTGATTTTCCTAAGAAATAACCTCTTTAGAATATTACCAGAAAAACTAACTCAACTCCCTGTAAAACGATTGTACGAAGAAGATTTTATGAAGATTTGAATTAGATGAATCAATTTGTAACCCAAGTAACAACATATAAGCTACTAATGCTTTAATCTTGTACAACCAAAATTTGGTTTATGGAGGTCATAGGATATTTAGCTTCGATATTAATCGGGATATCTTTGGGATTGATCGGCAGTGGCGGAAGTATTCTCACCGTACCCGTGTTGGTCTATCTATTTGGAGAAGATCCTGTTATAGCGACGGGTTATTCCTTATTTATTGTAGGAATCACCAGTATGGCCGGTTCATTGACTTATTTTAAAAGAGGATTGATCAATATAAAAACAGCCATTATATTCGGAATCCCGTCTATTTTGGCCGTATATATTACCCGCGCTTTTATTGTGCCCGCCATTCCCGATCCGGTTTTGGCTTGGGAAGGATTTGCTTTGACCAAAAGACTATTGTTGATGGGCTTATTTGCGATTCTTATGATTTTGGCGTCGTATTATATGATTCGCCAGAAAAAGAATACAAGAAAAATCGAGGAACCACAAGTTTTTAATTATCCGTTAATCGCTATTGAAGGAATTGTCGTCGGAATCCTCACGGGATTAGTGGGAGCAGGAGGTGGGTTTTTGATTATTCCGGCTTTGGTGATTTTGAGTAAGTTATCGATGAAAGAAGCGGTGGGAACTTCTTTATTGATTATCGCTGCAAAATCGTTAATCGGTTTTTTAGGAGAAGGAGGGAAGCAAGAAATGAATTGGCAATTATTACTTTTAGTGAGCTTATCGGCTATTGTCGGAATTGTATTTGGGGTTTTACTATCAAAAAGAATAGACGGAGCGAAATTGAAACCGGCTTTTGGATGGTTTGTATTAATAATGGGAGGATATATCTTGGTAAAGGAAATATTTTTGGATATTTGAGTAAGACAATGTAAGGAAAGTAAGTTAAGAAGAATCGATTAAAAAAATTATTTAGTAATTTTGAACAAAGTCAGAGGGGCAATTTGAAACTAAAGCTATCCTGACAAAAAACTAAAAAAATAAAACTATGTTTTTTAAACACATATATGATGAAAGCTTGGCGCAAGGAAGCTATTTTGTTGGATGTCAAGTAACAGGAGAAAGTATTGTCATCGATGCGAAAAGAGATATCGATACGTATCTCGAAATTGCAGAAAAAGAAAATCTAAAAATCACCCATATTGCGGAAACCCATATCCACGCGGATTATTTAGCAGGTTCGCAAGAACTGGCTGCAGTGACAGGAGCAGATTTATATCTTTCAGATGAAGGAGGGGAAGATTGGCAATATGAATTTCCTCATATAGGATTAAAAGATGGACAGGTTATAAAAGTAGGAAACTTGACTTTAGAGGTGATGCACACGCCGGGACATACGCCGGAAAGTATTAGTCTCTTATTGCGAGATCATCCCGCTGCAGAAGAACCGGTTATGGTTTTTACCGGCGATTTTGTTTTTGTCGGTGATGTTGGTCGCCCGGATTTATTGGAAAAAGCGGCAGGTATCAAAGGAACTTCTGCGGAAGGCGCCAGTCAGATGTACGATTCTGTCAAGAAGTTTAGCGACCTCCCCGATTACGTTCAAATCTGGCCCGCTCACGGCGCCGGATCTGCTTGTGGAAAATCTTTGGGAGCAGTTCATAATTCAACAGTGGGTTATGAGAAAATCAGAAACTGGGCTTTTCGTTATGACGACCGACAGGAGTTTGTCGATGTTCTTTTAGAAGATCAACCGGAACCGCCAAAGTATTTTGCGAAGATGAAACAGCTCAACAAGCAAAAAAGACCACTGCTTGTTGAAGTGCCAAAACATCCAAAATTGACAAAAGAACAATTTTTATCAGCTTATCATAAGGGAATGACGGTTATCGATGCGAGAACCAGAGATGTGTTTATGAAAGGATTTTTGCCTAATAGTTTAAATATCGAAGGCGGAAAATCATTCTCTACTTGGATGGGATGGGTATTGAATTATGAAGAACAATTTATGCTGATTGCCGATGATGATCAAATTGAAGATCTTACCAGAAAATTGATGCGTATCGGAATGGATAATATTTATGGATATTTTGCTGACTTAGAAAGTTTAGATATTGAATTGAATACCGTCGATGCTATCGATTATGACGAGTTAAAAACTTATGTTGGAAGTGAGGATGTACAAATCATCGATGTTCGCGGAAAAACAGAGTATCAGGAAAACCATATTCCCGGAGCCGACAATATTTTTGTAGGTACGATAGCCGATAATCTGAATAAAGTGGAAAAAGACAAACAATTAGTCGTGCACTGTCAGACAGGAACCAGAACAACCGTAGCCTATTCCCTTTTGAGAAAAAATGGATTTGAAAAGATTAAATTTTACAGAGGAGGAATTGTAGATTGGGAAGCCCATGAAGCTAAAAACAAGCAAAAAGAGATGGTTTAAAATCAATAAAAAAATGAAAGGTAGTTTTCTCCACGAAATTCCCAATCCTTAAAGCACAAAAATGTTTAATTTTTAAAAAATTGAAATTATGCCAATTGAGAAGAAACATTATCAAGTTTTGATTATAGGAGGAGGAACTGGAGGAATATGGACCGCTGCAAAATTGAGCAGAGAAAATCCTCATTTAGATATCGGGATTATTGAACCTTCCAAGGATCATTATTATCAACCTGCGTGGACATTAGTGGGCGCAGGAACTTATGACATAGAAGATTCTCGCAGAGATATGAAGTCGGTAATTCCCTATGGAGTAGATTGGATTCAGGATAAAGCAATGAGTTTCGATCCGAAAAACAACAAGGTGACAACTGCTAAAAATGGAAGTTATACTTATGACTATTTAGTAGTAGCTGTTGGAGTTCAATATGATTACTCTTTAATCGAAGGGCTGGAAGAAGCTTTTGAGAAAGGAGTAGTTTGCAGCAATTATATAGATCCGGAATATACTTGGGAGTGCATTCAGAATTTTAAAGGAGGAAATGCTTTATTTACCCAACCTAATACCCCGATAAAATGTGCCGGAGCGCCTCAAAAAGCAGCCTATTTAATGGCGGATTACCTCCTAAAAGAATCACCGGATAAAGACTATGAAATGATTTATGCCGCACCGGTTCCGGCGATAATAGGAGTGAAGGAAATTGCCAAAACCTTGATGAAAGTAATCGAAAGATATAATATTCAATTCGGAACTTTCTATGCACCGGTGAAGATAAATGCGGATAAAAAGATTGCTTATTTTAAAAATATCACTCCAAAAGGAGAAGAACAAACCCAAAGAAAGTTGGATTTGAATAGGATAGGAGCTTCTGAAGATAAAGAAGGATTAATAAGTGTTCCTTTTGATTTTTTACATATAGCACCACCTCAAGTTGCTCCCGATGCAATCAGAAATTCTGAATTGGCCAATAAAGAAGGTTGGTTGGAGGTTCATGATCATAGTTTACAGCATCTCAAATATGACAATGTTTTTGGAATTGGGGACGTGGCCGGAATTCCAAATGTGAAGAGTGGTTCTGCGATAAAATTTCAAGTTCCGGTGGTGGTCGATAATATTTTAAAACTTCAGAACAATCAAAAAGCCGACAATCTGGATTATCAAGGTTATTCTGCTTGTCCGGTGGTCACGGGATATAAAAAAGCGGTCTTAGCTGAATTTGATTATGAGAATAATTTTACCCCTGATCCCAACCTGAAGAAAATGTTGGTTTTTAACAGTGCCAAAGAACATTGGAGATTATGGTTGCTTAAGAAATACGGTTTGCCTTATATGTATTGGACAAAGATGCTTACCGGTGAAATGTAGATTAGAATTGACAAATTAAAAACTCTTTATGTTTAAATTTATAAACAAAATGTTTAATGTCAGCGACGAAAAAGATGCGTTGACTGATTTTATAAAAAAAGATGCACAATTAATCGATGTTCGCAGTGAAGGTGAGTTTGCCATCGGTCATGCTAAAGAATCTACCAATATCCCGATGCAACAAGTGCCGAATCACCTTGACGATCTCGATAAAAACCGACCGATTATTGTTTTTTGCCGAACAGGAAGTAGAAGTAAAATGACCAAGGAGTTTTTATTAACCCACGGTTTTGATGAGGTTCTAAATGGAGGGAGCTGGCAACAAATGGATAAACTTGTCAAGTCGGTTAAGCAGTGATTTAAGATTGGTTGAAGTGGTTATCTTAAGATAAATATTATAAAAGTATTGCCAGTTCTATTGAAATATTGAAAACACACATAGTGCTGAGCATCAGTTATTTGCTATGCAAAACTTGGATTAAAGAGAATTGCAATTCAAGTATTCTAAAACTTAAAGGTCTCTGTTTATAGCAATAATAGAAACGGTTAAATTATCTTCTTAATCACCCTCAATTTATGGGAATACCGATTCGTATCTACATTAAAAATACCGGTATGATCCAATCTGTCCAACCTGACTTTTCCGTGGGCGTGGATGATATAATTATTTTCCATCACAATTCCCACGTGTATAATATCACCTTCATCATTATCAAAAAATGCTAAATCCCCGGGTTCACTTTCTTCTATAAAGCTTAAAGCTTCTCCTTGAGTTACTTGTTGAGAAGCATCTCTTAAAAGAGCGTATCCCGCAATTTTATAAACCATTTGTGTCAATCCGCTACAATCAATTCCAAAAGCAGTTTTTCCTCCCCAGAGATAGGGAGCATTTAAATATATACTTGCCAGCTCAATTAGTTTTGATTTATCAATTTTTTGAGTGACTTTTTGTCCTTCACAATGCAAGTTAAGCCAAGGTGCAGCTTTTAGATTAGCTCCCACACTTAGGGGAGTAAGTTGCTGATCTTCACTTACGGCAAAATCAACCAAATCTACCAGAAATGAATCCGGAATTTGGCTATATGTATAATATTTTTCTTGAGAAAGAAGTTGATATTGCTTATTGTCAATCCACCCTTCATAGGAATCATAAGCAATACGGATTTTGCTCCATTTTTTTTGTTTTTCTAAAACTTTAAAATGATCTCCAAATAAAATTTGGGTTACCATTTCAGTAGTATCATTATTTTCTTTGCGTACCGGTACGCAGTTTAAGGTACAAATTCCGTATTGCATTGATTTAATTTAAAGCTAAATGATTATTGATTGTTTTTGATAATCATAGAGGAAGCACCACCACCACCATTACAAATTCCCGCTAAACCGAATTTACCATTGTTTTGTTTTAAAACATTCATCAGGGTAATCATAATTCGAGAACCGGAACTACCAAGTGGGTGTCCTAAAGAAACTGCACCTCCGTTGACATTAACTTTGTCTGGATCAATTTTCATTATTTGAGTATTTGCCAGCCCCACTACTGAAAAGGCCTCATTAAACTCAAAATAAGAAATATCCTCATTTGTTAAATTAGCTTTTTCCAATGCTTTATTTGAAGAAATGGCCGGTGATGAAGTAAACTTCTCAGGCTCTTGAGCAGCATCTGCATAACTGACAATAGTTGCCAATGCTTTAAGTCCCAACTCTTCTGCTTTAGATTTTGACATCATTACCACAGCAGATGCACCATCATTTAAGGTTGAAGCATTTGCGGCAGTGGTTGTGCCATCTTCGGTAAATACAGGTCGAAGAGAAGAGATTTTATCCATTTTTACATTTTTATATTCCTCATCTTCCTTTACAATAATAGGATCTCCTTTTCGCTGTGGCACTTCTACAGGAACAACTTCTTCGTCAAATTTTCCTTCATCCCAAGCTTTTTTAGATCGTTCATAAGATTGTATAGCGAAAGCATCTACATCTTCACGAGTGAAGTTGTAATCCCTTGCACAAGAATCACCACTTGTCCCCATATGTTTACCGGAATAAGCATCGATTAGCCCATCCTTCAACATACCATCGTCCATTTTTATATTTCCAAGCTTGACGCCTTTTCTACCTTGAAGGTAATGCGGAGATCGGCTCATGCTTTCCATTCCTCCGGCTACCACAATATCAGCGTCACCAAGTGCGATAGATTGTGCGGCGAACATCATTGCCTTCATTCCACTCGCACATACTTTGTTTACCGTTGTACAGGGCACGGCATCCGAAATTCCCGCTCCTAAACTTGCTTGACGAGCAGGAGCTTGGCCTAAACCGGCTTGAAGAACATTTCCCATAAAAACCTCATTGACCAAATTAGGGTCAAGATTTATTTTATCTAAAGCGCCTTTTATGGCGATACTTCCCAACTTTGTAGCAGGAATACTTGAAAGACTTCCCATAAAGCTACCAACTGGTGTTCTGGCGCCACTTACTATAACTACTTCTTTACTCATAATTTCTTATTTTTATTAAATGTGCTACAAATTTAAGGAAAAAAATGAGTCCGGAGAAAAAGTTTGTAGTTAAGGTAGCTTTTTTTAGTATTTTTGGAGCTGGAATAAAATCGTATGAATAAATTCATCAATAATATATATAAAAATCAGGCTTTAATTTATAAAGTCTTTCTTTTTCTATTAACCACAGCCCTGATTGTTTATCTGTTTCCCAAGGAAGGAATATTTAAATACGAAATCTCTAAAGGAAAAACTTGGCAATATGAAAACTTGTCGGCTCCATTCGATTTTGCTATTCAAAAAACAGATGAGGAAATAAAGGAGATGAAAGAGAAAATCAAAGAGGAACATTCTCCCTTTTTTGAATATAACCAAGATATTCCAATAAGAGTTAAAGAGCATTTAGAAGATAGACTGGAAACTGCTTTTAGCGATAGTATCATGAGAGCAGATGGCTTAAAATTAGTCAAATTCTCTCGAAATACAATCAATGAATTGTACCAAGAAGGTGTGATCAAACCACGAAAATCATTTAAAGAAAATCAAATAATATACTTGATCAAAGACAATGAAGCCCAAGAAACCGTTTATAGAAATTTATTCAAAATTGATGAATTGGATGAATTTCTCTCCAAGGAAATTGAAAAGGCCGGATTAAATGACTATCGCAGTGATTTAAGAAAAGTGCTTTTTGAGGTGATAGAACCCAATGTTAGCTTAAACGAAGAATTAACTCAAAAAGACCTCGATGCCCAGCTCAATGACATTTCCTACACCAAAGGAATTGTTACTCAGGGAAGTATGATTATTAATAAAGGAGAAGTTATAGATTCAAACAGGCTTCAGATTTTGAAATCTCTCAAAAGAGAATATATGTCCAACCCAGCCAATTCGATCAATTATTATATTGTGCTTACCGGATATTCCTTGCTGGTTGCCTTGGCTTTATTTATGCTTTTACTGTTTATACAACAATATTGTCCGGATATTTTTGAAAATAATAAAGAAGTCACTTTTGTGTTTTTTAATCTTACACTGGTGGTGGTTTTAACCATTCTGGTACAGCGAATGAATGTCAATTATATTTATGCCGTTCCCATCGCTATTTTACCGATTACTTTAAATGCATTTTTTGAACGAAAACTCGGCTTATTTGTACACGTAATTGCTGTGTTGATTATTGGGTTTATCGTCCCCGATAGTTTTGAGTATATGTTTTTGCAAATTATGGTCGGTGTAGTTACTGCAGTGAGTTTTACAGAATTGTATAAACGAGCTAATCTTTTTATCTCGGTAGGACAAATTACTTTAGTTTATGTTTTCGCTTATTTTGCTTTTACCGTAATTCAAGAAGGCAACTTTATTGGAATCAGCGCTTTGACAGTTGGTATGTTCTTTATTAATGGTGTATTGACTTTATTCGTACAACCGCTAATTTATGCTTATGAAAAAATATTTGGACTGGTATCTGATATGTCCTTGTTGGAATTATCTAATACCAATTCAAAACTGATGAAAGACTTAGCAAACAAAGCTCCGGGTACTTTTCATCACAGTTTAAATGTTGCGAATTTAGCAGAAGCTGCCGCCAATGAAATTGGAGCTAATGCGATGTTAGTACGCGTAGGGGCATTGCATCATGATATCGGAAAAATGATAAATCCGACTTATTTCACAGAAAATCAACTTACCGATGTCAACCCACACGATGATTTAAAACCACAAGAAAGTGCGAAAATAATTGTCAATCATGTAGTTCACGGAATTGAAATGGCCAAAAATCATAATCTGCCCGACCGAATTATTGATTTTATTAGAACACACCACGGAGATACACAAATTTCATTTTTTTATACAAAAGCTTTGAAGCAAGCAGAAAAAACCGAAGAAGAAGTCGATATTGAAGATTACCAATATCCCGGTCCCAGACCTTTTAGTAAAGAAACAGCTATACTTATGATGGCTGATAGTGTGGAAGCAGCAACTAAAAGTTTACGGGAACCTACCACGGAGAAAATAGATGCTTTTGTCGATAAAATTGTCGACCATAAAATGGAAGCAGAACAATTTTTAAACGCAGATATTACTTTTAAAGAAATTCAAATTGTAAAAAAGATTTTAAAACAAAAACTGAAAAACATCTATCATTTGCGTGTTGAATATCCCGGTTGATATACACTATTATTTGCTCAAGTTTAAAACTGCGTTGACGATCAAGTCTTTTTCGCTAAAGTTTAAACATCATTGGAATCGATTCAGCTTTCTCCTAAAGCTCTTAGGTAGTGATACTGGGATAAAAAGTGAATTTCATCTTTCTTTGTAGGCTTTTCTTGTCATACACAGAACATTGTTGCTGTACAAAAGCAAGAAACCTTACCTGCTTTACAATCAAACAAGTTTGATTGTAAAGCTGTCCTTTCCTTGAAAAGGAAAGGAGCTTTTGTTTGTTGATTTATAGAAGCTTAATAGTAAAATACAAACTTCTTTCTAAGGAAATCAAAAAAAAATTAACCATAATAGAAAGAAGAGTTTGTCCTTGATTTACAACTATTTAAAACCCATAAACAAGCTCCCCTCCTTAAAAAAGGAGGGGACGAAATAAATAAACCGAAGGTTTAGTTATTTCAGGGGTGGTTGTAACTGTTATGTTGCTTTCTTGATACTAACATAATCAAGGAGCAAAACAAACTTTCTAATTCAAAACAGCAGGAACCTTACCTGCTTGACTGGATATTCCGGTGATACTGACCCCCCATTCCGGGCATATTGACCCCTCTATATTTTTAGGTCAAAAAGATAAGAACATGACAAATTTACAGTTTTTTTCTTAATGATTCTCCTTTTAATTCGATTCTGTGAGAAGTATGT
>DATGSA010000294.1:0-4025 GCA_035303085.1 Flavobacteriaceae bacterium | reverse complement strand
CAAACAAAAATAGTTTTAAGATGTTATACTTCTTCGGAAGGAGCAAATTCTTTCATTTTGGTAATCAGGTTATCTTCAACCGTAAAAATCTGAACCCATTTTAGTTCTCTTCCGGAATGTTTTACCTATTGATGTTCTCGACCACCATCATATTTCCTTCAACGATAAATTGTTGCGGTTCAAAGTTGACGATTTCTTTCTTTCGAGGATGTTCTTGAAAAATTTTGTACCCTTTTTTCTTGTCAAAAATTCCTGTTTGTTGAATTGTCGATGGTTAAACCTTGCTGTTTGCAAACTGTAAGTGAGCTACAATTTCCACATCTTTTCCCACTCCGGTTGCAGACGGATCGAAATCGATATTGTAATCAAACCTATTGATAGTCGTTGTGGCTTTCAATCCCAACTTTTCTCCTCGGTCGCATTTGACTGATCCGCCATATTGCACATCAAATATCACGTTTTTTGTAACGTCTTTAATCGTCAATTCGCCATACAATAAATATTCATCTGGCTTGCCGGTAGCTAAAATTTTAGTACTTTTAAAGGTCATTTCCGGATATTTTTCTACCTCAAAAAAATCATCACTTCTCAAGTGGTTGTCCCTTCTTTCAATATCGGTATTGATACTTTTAACTTTAACGGTAAAATCAAAATTGGCATCGGTCAATGCTTCTCCATCGGTAGTTAAGTTTCCGGTGTAATCCAAAAAATTTCCGTTTACGATACTAATTCCCGAATGTTCTATATTAAAATTCAAAGAGGAATGGTTTGGATCAACCTTCCATTGTGTTTGTGCAAAGCTATTTATCGATAAGAGGAGTACTGCTACTAAAGTTATAATATTTTTCATTGTATTTAATTTTATTTGTTAAAGGATAATTGTATTTAATTTTACTGAAATTTGAAAATTTTATTGTTTTACGTGGGTATGAATCCATTTCTCAAAAGCTTCCATATAGGTTTTTAAGAAGTCTTTAGTCGAATCATTAGTGAGTTTCCCCTTATCGTCAAAAAGCTCTGCTGCTCCACCAATATAGGCTTCGGGTTGCGGCATAGTAGGCACATTGACAAAAACTAAAGATTGACGTAAATGGTGATTCGCTCCAAAGCCGCTAATAGCACCAATGGAAACACTAACGATGGCGGCCGGTTTTCCGTCCCAGGAATTTTCCCCATAAGGGCGAGAACCAACATCAAGGGCGTTTTTTAGCACGCCGGGAACTGAACGGTTATATTCCGGAGTAAAAAATAAAAGTCCGTCTGCATCACGAATTTTTTCACGAAGTGCAACCCATTCTTGGGGCGGGTTTTCCTCTAAATCTTCATTAAACCACGGAAGTTCCGATATGTCAAGAAGCTCCATAGAAAGAGAGTCTGGCGCCATTGCCATCATTTCTTTGGCTGTTTTTAAATTGAAGGATTCTTTGCGAAGACTTCCTACGATAACTGCAATCTTGTGTTTTTTCATAATTGGTTTATTTAAAATTTTTAGTATAGTAATTGTAAATACTACCTTAGTTTAATATTGTTTCCTTTTGTTGTTTAAGTAAAAAATGATCGGTCAGTACCCGGTAGTAAATTTTAATTTATACACTTATAAATTGTAAGCGGTAATGGGTCTTAAACAATACAATTTTGCCGCAACCCAAGCAGCTCTGGTTGGTATGGTTTTCACTTTGCCCGGAAAACATACCATAAAAAGGGGCTGGTACTCGCCCCGATCATTCCGCCTCTCGGCTTAATCCTTCAGCTCTGTGAGCCAATTAATTTCCTGGATTTTACTATCCAGCTCCCTAAAAGCTCTTCCTGTTTGATCCATTTCTGCTTGTAAGTTTTTAATATCAATGGTCGTCTTAAGATTCGTATCGCCACTATTATTTACTTGTGCGGCATATCTTATGTTTCTCAGTTTTTCAGAAAGCATTTTCAACGAATCTCTTTTGGCCAGGGCTTCCATAAGAGAGCCTTCCCCCTCAACATGGGTTTCATTATTGGTTTTATTTATTCTAATGATGATTGACTCTAAATCTTGTATCGCTTTTCTAAGTTGTGCAAGTATTTTATTTGGTTCTTCTTGTGGTTTCTTATCATCGCTCACAATTAGAACAGGCCTGATTCTGTTTTGAAGATGCTCTATTTTTTTCATAAGATCTGCTCTTAACAAGAGCCCTTCGGCAAGTTTCATTTTCTTTTTTATGATTTGTTCTGACATTTGATTGCTTTATTAATTTACTCAATTTATAAAAATACCGAGGTGGTAGTTTGTTCCACAGCTCTAATTTTCAAAAACCGTTTTACCGTCTTTTATCAGCATATAATTATCACCTTTTCCGCGTAACTCATACTCGTCATTTTCATACCAGATTCCGGAGGCTGCTTTTTTCTGTTCCAAATCAATTTGTTGGCCACCGTTTAAATAGGCTTTAACCGTTCCGGCAGTGTTGTTAAAGGTCATCGTTAAAACATCGCCTTTCTCGTTTTTTGCTTCCACGTTTACCTTATCGTCCTCGTGTTCAAAAACCACTTTGCCGTCTTTTTTCAACCAAATGTCGTTTCCTTTGCCACGTAATTCATATTGGTCATTTTTATACCAAATTCCCGAGGCGGCTTTTTCCTGATCCAAGTCGATTTGCTCGCCACCGTTTAGATAGGCTTTTGCGGTCCCGGCGGTGTTGTTAAAGGTTACATTTAATACGTCGCCTTTATCATTTTTAAATTCTACGGAGGCTTTTTTGTCTTGGTGTTCAAAAACTACTTCGCCGTCTTTTTTAAGCGAGATATCATTTCCTTTTCCGCGTAACTCATATTGGTCATTTTTATACCAAATTCCAGACGCAGCCCTTTCCTGTTCCAGATCAATGGTTTCTCCTTTAAAATTTACGGTTGCCGTTCCTTCTGTATTATCAAAAGACATCTCAAGGGTTTCACCATCTTTGTTGGTTAAAGATTGGGTAACCACATCTTTGGAAGCTGTTTGTTCTGTATTGGGGGAATCTTGATTTTCCTGTTTTGAGTTATCTTTACAGGAAATAAATACTGTAGCTGAAAGTATTCCTATTGCGAAAATTCGTTTAATCATTTTTTCTTCTTTTTTATGTTTTAAGTGCGATGATTTTAAAAATCAATCAAAGTTATAGAAAGCCTTACATTAAAGTAGGTTAATTAAATCAATATTAACCATTTTGATATTATTTTTAATAATTTATTAAATAAGTTTCATTTCTTTAATCGGTTCAGGTAGCTCCATCGGTACTTCTATTAGAAGTATTTTAGAACTTTCAAGTGCTTCCAGTTTGAACGAATCGATTTCACTTATTTCCAAGTCTTCTGCTTTCCCAAAACCTGATTGACGATTTTTGGTTTTGCTTTCCAGAACAAAAAAATATACGTCGTTCCCCGCTCTTTTCAGCTTGTATTCTTTTGACTTTTCCTTGTCGTAAATAGCGAGGTGAAAACAGGAGGTCCTGATAAATCCAAAACCCTCTGTATCGTCTTGTTTGGGCAATGGGATTTGCTGAAAGTCATTATGTTCTACATCGTCTGATATTTATTATGATTTGGTCGTAGCGGAGCTCAACGCATATTTTAATCGGAATAATCCAAAGTTGTAAGAACTTTAAAGACTTATCTAGATGGTTGTTGTACTCTAAAGGCCTGGTGTTTAGACCTACGCTCATTACTTGCACATCTCAGGATTTTATGAAGGTGGAGTTGCTTATATTATCCATATGATTATGGTCGCCCTCCAACGGAATGGAAACGATTTCGATATCTCTGTGCAGGTGGGGCCAGAGCTATGTTTTCTAAAATGGTATCGTCGTTAAGTATGCGGAGTACTCCAAAGTTCATACGATAGGGATTACGGTGATTTGCAAAACTGAAACTGTGTTTTGAAAGTAACCAGTTGTGATTAACATCTCCTGGTGAGTCTGCTTTGCGAAATATTGTTTTCAATTTTAATCTATTTAATAGGTTCTATGCGTGATAATTTAGTGATATCATTCTTTTATAGCTTTTCAATTCTT
>DATGSA010000293.1:0-3183 GCA_035303085.1 Flavobacteriaceae bacterium | reverse complement strand
CGAGAAGATATCTTGTTAAAAATTGAAGAGCAAGGATTCAAGATAGAAAATATAGTAGATTATACCTCGGCAGAAGAAGATGATAAATTCTTGGAAGGTACCGGTGTCTTGATTCTCGACCATCAAAACAGAAAGGTTTATTGCGCGCTATCGCCAAGAGCTGATGAGGACTTGGTGATTGAGTTTTGTGAGGATTTTGAATTTACCCCAATTATTTTTAAAGCGTATCAAGATGTCGATGGGAAACGAAAGCAGATTTATCACACCAATGTGATGATGGGCTTAGGCGAAGAGTTAGCGGTGATTTGTCTCGACAGCATCGATGATAAGAAGGAACGAAAAATGGTGGCGGAAAGTCTTAAAGAAGATGGGAAAACGATCTTGGATATCACCGAAGAACAATTGCATCATTTTGCCGGAAATATGTTGGAAGTGCGCGGTGCTTTTGATAAAAAATATTGGGTGATGAGTGAAGCAGCCAAAAACAGTCTGACCGAAGAACAAATCAACCTATTTGAAAAATACAGTGAAATTCTCAGCAGCGACTTGAGTGTGATTGAAACCCTTGGAGGAGGAAGTGCCAGGTGTATGTTAGCCGAAGTGTTTTTGCCGAAGAAATAAAGTTTTATGGCGATGTGACTACTTTTCCAAAGTTCTTGAATCTCCTTTTAATTTTTGGAAAAGTTTCCACGTCCCCAGAAATTCTTCAAGGAGACTTCCACATGGCAGAACAAGAAAGAAAATAGCAATTCGAGACCCAAAAAAATATATCCTTGTGCTATTAGCGTATGTTTTGTTTCGGTGTATTATCTATTTTGAAAAGCGAAGGATTGCAATTTCTGTTTTCCAAATTCAATCATCCCTTTAAGGGGTTGAATATCAAAGGGTTGGGCAACGCCCAGCTATGAATGAATTCTGATAAAGAGCGCTGAAGGCGCGTAATAATTTGTGGTAGGTAGCTGAAGTGATTTTATAAAACGGAAGTTGAATTATACTATCATCAAACATTATTACCTTCATAATCAAAACGAGCCCCCATTTTAAAAACCTTATTAGCTTATTTTGCGAGGTGGTTTTCTGGTTTCGCCTCAGATTGAATCCTCGTAAAAGCTATTTTTTAATCCTTGTGCAAAACGATAGTAAACTGCCTACAATACAAAAATTTCATTCAAGATTCCCATAAAGGGCAATGAAGATGTGCTCCGTAGCTTCGAAGGTTAAACTTTCCATACCTTTCTTTCTAACGCACAAGAATTTCTTATTTTTACGAAAAGAACGAAATGAAAATTATTATTTCCCCGGCTAAATCTCTGGAAGAAGAAAAGCAACTCCCCACTTCAAAAGCATCTCAACCTGAATTTTTTGACGAAGCGATCAAGCTCAATCGCAAACTTGCTCGGATGTCGAAACCCGAATTGTCGAAGTTGATGAAAATCAGTGATAACCTTGCTGATTTAAACTACGGACGTTTTCAGGAATTTGACGAGAGCAATAAAACCGATAAAGCCCGACCGGCAGTATATCTTTACGATGGCGATGTGTATAATGGATTAGATGTTTATTCGCTTCCGAATAAGAAAATAGACCAACTTCAATCCACTTTACGTATTATTTCCGGTATGTATGGCGTTTTAAAACCCTTGGATGTAATCCAACCCTACCGACTGGAGATGAGCACAAAATTACAAGCGCAGGGAAATGATAATCTATATGAATTCTGGAAAGAGAAAATCACGGAATCGTTCAACAACGAATTGAAAGAAGACGAACTATTCCTCAACCTGGCCAGTAAAGAATACTCGAAGGCCATCGATGAGAAAGCTTTAAAAACTGAAATGATTTCGCCGGTATTCAAAGATTTTAAAAACGGGAAATTGCGCGTGGTAGCTATTTATGCCAAGAAAGCCCGAGGCGCTATGGTACGCTATGTGCTGGATAAAAACGCGTCATCTATGGAGGAAGTCTTAGGCTTTGATTATATGGGTTATGGTTACAGCGAAAAATATACGGAAAACGAAAACGAACCTGTTTTTGTAAGATAATTTTAATTCAGATTTAAAAACAGTATTTAAATGACGGACAAGAAACAATTATTAATTTTAGAAGATTTAGGAATTCCCAAAACCGACTTTCACGACTTAACCGAAAATGCAAATTTGTCCTATAATTTGATTTGGGAGGAGGCGAAAGCAAATCCTGAGCAAGTGGAAGTTTTAGTAAATGTCAAAAAGAAAATCGACCAAAATCTGTTGGATAAATATCCAAATGTAAAAATGATCGCTGTTGCTTTCACCGGTTACGACAGTGTGGATTTGGAGTATTGCAAAACGCATAATATTGCTGTATATAATGTTCCCGCTTATGCCACAAGTTCAGTGACCGAATTAGTTATTGGATTGGTTATTTCTTTATTGCGAGAGATCCCGAAATCAAATGAAATCATTCGATCGGGAAAATGGAAACTCAAACCGGGATTGGAATTATCCGGAAAAACCGTGGGGATTTTGGGAACCGGAACAATTGGCATCAATACCGCTAAAATCTTCAAAGCTTTAGGTTGTTCGCTTATCGGTTGGTCGCGAACGGAACAAGAAGAATTTAAAGATTTAGGAGGGGAATATATTTCAGATAAACAAGCGTTTTTCGGGGAAGCTGATATCGTCAGTATTCATTTACCCTATAACGAAGCAACCGAAAATATCGTTGGTGCAGCGGAGTTGAAAGCGATGAAGAAAACCGGATTTTTAATCAATACTGCCCGCGGTCCGATTGTAGATGAACCAGCTTTAATTGAAGCGTTACAAAATAAGGAAATAGCCGGAGCAGGATTGGATGTGTTTGTGCAAGAACCTATTGATCCGGACAATGAGCTGTTAAATTTAAAAAATGTTGTGCTCACTCCACATGTTGCTTACAAAACGGAGGAAGCTTTAAAAAGAAGAGCAGCGACAACGGTTGATAATATTGTTGACTTTTCAAAGGGTAAAAAAGGGAACAGCGTGAATTAAATCACCTCCAATTGTCTTAGGTTTCCGAAAACGAGCAACTTGATAGCCCTTCAAGGGTTTCAAACCACTTGAAGGGTTCTCTATTTTCGAGTTACGGGTTTCGGGTTTTAACTCGTAACCCATCGCCCTGTCGCCCCATCGCCCTCTCGCCCTCTCGCCCCATCGCCCCATCGCC
>DATGSA010000292.1:0-8576 GCA_035303085.1 Flavobacteriaceae bacterium | reverse complement strand
TCTATTGGGTCGGCGGTTGGTTTATTGTCGTGTTTTATCCGAAAAGAAGAATGATAGTAGCATCAAACTGAAAACTAACCGAATTCCGCGATATCATCCATATTGGGGTGTATTAATAAAAGCAAGGAATTTACCTAATTGTGTTAAGGGTAGGCAGAATTGTCCGTTTTAACGAGTTAAAATAGTAAATGATGATCTTATAATTCGGGCCGTTCGAAACGATTCAAACACTATCCTTTTTAACCTTATTACCTCGTATGTTTGAATATTGATTTCCTTTATTATAAGGGTACAGAATGAGGTAATAAGCATTGTTTTGTCAAGGAAATTGTTCAATTACTAAGGGTGGGTTTTGAAAGGAGAAAATCTTCGACTACAACCGAAATTTTTATTTCTTGTTTTTAAAAATCAATGTGTTTTTCAGCTTAAAACGCAAGGGTGTTCATTTCTCCCCTTATTAGCAACCCGAACCCGTAATTAGTTGATGAGTTGGCGAGTTGAAAAATCGAGATCTTCAGCGTGGATATCCACCCACCCCGCAACCCGAAATCTACATCCTCGCTGATCGTGCCCTCACCATCTGCGAAACTCGAACCTCGCATCCTACCTCTTATTTTTTGAAAGATATTTTGTTGCCTCACGGATTGCTTGATCTAAAGAACTGTAATTCACCTTTAATTGCTCAATAGATTTTTGGTTACTATAATAATTATGAACACATAAAACTTTCATGTTGATAGGGCTTAAACTGGTTTTTATCTTGAATAATGATAAAACCTTTCCGAAATAACCCAAGAACGATAAAATAAATTTGGGAATGGGAATTAAAAGTTGTTTACTGTTGGTCTGGATTCTCAATTTTTGAAAAAACTCCTTATAAGAAAGATTATTGCCGGCGATAAGGTATTTTTCTCCCGAAACGCCGTAATCAAAACAGTGAAGAATAGCACCTACCAGATCTTTGACTGGAACGAAGTTCTTCCCTCCCGGAGGATAGAAAACTATCGATTGATTTAACGCCATTAAAATGATTCTCCCCGAACTGGGTTTGCTGTCGTAGGGTCCAATCAAAAAAGTGGGATTTAAAATGTTTACTTTTATATTTGCGGCATTGGCTTGCAGATATTCTTCAGCCTTTGACTTGCTCTTGGCATAGTATAACTGATCAAATGGTTTGCGAATTGGATTGCTTTCCTGCCCGGGTTTTGTTTTAGAGCCATAACCTATGGTATTGGCTGTACTGATAAAAATAAATTGTTTTATTCCGTTTGCCTTAGAAAGATCAAATAATCTTTTTGTGGCTTGAAAATTGACTTTGTCGTAAGCGGAATACTCGGTTTTATGGGTTGATGTGTCGGCTGCTGCATGAATTACGATATTTGATTTCATGAGATAAGATGAATAATCTCCAAATAAATCCATGGAAATCAAATGTAGATTGTGATGTTTCTTGCCTATATATCTATTTTTGTCGCGAATAATTGCATAAATAAAATAATGTTGTTCGAGCAGCGCGTGAACTAAATTAGTGCCCAATAAACCATTTACCCCTGTAAGAAATATCGTTTTCAACCGAGTTCTTTTTTGATTCTTCGAGATAAAATAGGGATAAGCAACCAACTCGGAGCGGTTTTAAGAAATAACCAACTGAGAAAATTCACCTTGATAACCTCTTTTTTCATAAGTAAACCATTAATGCAATAACGCGCCACAATTTCGGGTTTTCGAGAAGCTATTTGACCAATAAATCCTTGTTTGTTTAAACGTTTAGTGGTTTCTGCATTGGTCTTCATCCCGCCTGGATTAACCACACTAACAGAGACGGGAGTGTGTTTTAATTCCCGGTTTAACCCTCTGGAAAAAGACTGGATAAAAGCTTTGGAAGCCGGATAAACAGTTTTATAAGCCATGGGAGAGAGCGCCGCTAAACTGGAAACATTTAATATGTAAGCATTTTCTTTATTTTTTAAATTAGGGAGCAGCTCTGCGGTTAATAAGGTTGGTGCCATTACATTCAACTGAATTATATCGTTGAGGTAGTCTTCTTTAGCATCCGAAAAATGTTTGGAACCTCCAATTCCCGCATTATTGATCAATATATTGACAGAGAAGTTTTTATTTACCCAGTTTGCCAAGTTGAGTACATTCTCTTTTATGCCTAAATCAGTTTCATGTATGTGAACTTCAACTGAATGTTGTTCTTCTAAGGCTATTGCAGTTTCTTTTAACCCCTCATCAGGTAAGCTTACTAAAATTAGATTGTATTTTCGCTTTGCCAATTCCGTAGAAAAGCATTTTCCCAATCCTTTACTGGCTCCTGTGATAAGGGCGTAATTCTTCATGTATTTTGGATTAACCGATGAATAATTGCGTAATCTTTTTTATTCCTTATAATTTTAAGCGTGGCAAAATAGCTCTTTCTATATTAGAGGAGCCATCTAAACTGACCAAACTACTATTAACTAAATAAAATTATTTTGGAAAAAGACTAAAGTAAGAAATTATAACCCAAATAATAAAGACAAGTTGTTATTTGTGTAAACGTATTTTAAGTAAGGTAAAGCTGTTGAGAATCTTGATTGTTCTATAGTCACAGCCTGATGGTTACAACCGTCCCAAAATTAACTGAACCATCGCTTCAACCATTTTGTCCCCCTCCTTTTTTAAGGTGGGGAGCTTGTTTATTGGGTTTTAAATAGCTGTAAATCAAGGATAAACTCATCTTTCTATTAAGGTTGATTTTTTTGATTTTCTTAGAAAGAAGTTTGTCTTTCACTATTAAGCTTCTATAAATCAACAAGCAAAAGCTCCTTTCCTTTTCAAGGAAAGGACAGCCTGTCAATCAAACTTGTTTGATTGTCAGGCAGGTAAGGTTTCTGCTGTTTTGAAACAGGAAGTTTGTTCTACTCCTTGATTATGATTGTATCAAGAAAGCAACATAACAGTTACAACCGCCCCGAAAATAGCTAAACCTGCGGTTTATCCATTTTGTCCCCTCCTTTTTTAAGGTGGGGAGCTTGTTTATTGGGTTTTAAATAGCTGTAAATCAAGGATAAACTCATCTTTCTATTAAGGTTGATTTTTTTGATTTTCTTAGAAAGGAGTTTGTCTTTCACTATTAAGCTTCTATAAATCAACAAACAAAAGCTTCTTTCCTTTTCAAGGAAGGGGTAGGTAAGGTTCCTGCCCCTTAATTGCAACTTATTTGAGTAAAAAAATAAATCTATTTGATTTTAATTCATGCGCTTAACCTACTAAGAATGCTCTTCCAAATAAACGGCTGCGGTTTGTTTCACAGCTTCTCTTAAAGGGGTAAACTCAAAATCGATATATTGATGGATTTTAGAATTATCAAAATTTACCGTACTGAAAAAAGAGGAGATATTTCTCAGATTAATCTCCTTTTTTCCGCCGAAAATATAACTGATAGATTGGCCAAACCACAACAGAAAGACCATCCATTTTTTTAAATTGTATTTGGGCGGTTTACGGTTTAAAGCTTTTGCAATTTGATCGGTAACTTCAGAAAAACGTAGCACTTCACTGACTAATATAAACCCTTCATTTTTCACGGGATTATTCATCAAACGCACCATAGCGCGTACCACATCTTCTACGCTGACAAATCCGCTCTGTTTAGGAACACGAAAAGGAAAGCCTTTGGCTATTCGGTGAAATAATTGTCCGCTGCCGGTTGTCCAATTTCCCGGACCTATGATGATGGCGGGATTGACAATGACGACTTTTAAACCTTCTTGAGAAGCACGCCAAACCTCCATTTCTGCTCCAAATTTACTGATTTCGTAATAGTTATAAGTTTTGGTTTTGACGCGTTCGGATTTTTCAGAAATAGGTTTACTGTTTGACTCATCCCCTAAAGCAGCAACAGAACTCATATAACAGAATTTTCTAACTTCTTTGGCCAAGGCGATGTTTACCATATTGGCAGTTCCTTCAATGTTTACTTTTCGCAATTTATCTTTATCTCGTACATCAAAAGAAACCAATCCTGCACAGTGATAAACTTCGGTAACGCCTTCAAAAGCATCAGTTAAAACCGGAATGTCGTTGAGATCCGCTTTAAACCAGTTGAGCAGTTTTAAATTATAATCAGCAGGTGATTTTGAGCTCGTGGAATTTAGAAATCGCTCGACTTTGCTTTTCTTAAAATCAGTCCGATACATCGCACGAATAGGTTTGTCTCCCTTGAGTAATTCTAATAATAAATGCCTCCCCGATAATCCTGTTGATCCCGAAACTAAAATCATAATACTAAATTAAATGTTTTGAGGCTCTTAGAACACTTGGGCCTGAGTTGTTGCTAAAATGAAATTTCACTGACTTCCTGCTGGACTTCTTTAAATTCTCGAATGACTTCCTTTACAATCTCAGCTGCCGGTTTTATTTCATCTATCAGTCCGCCGATCTGACCGATTTGCAATTCGCCCTCTTCCAAATCTCCTTCAAACATCCCTTTTTTAGAGCGCGATCTACCGATGAGTTCGATCAATTCATCTCTGCTTCCTTGCCGAGCATAAAACTCCAAAACATCTTCAAAAAATTTGTTTTTAATCAACCTTGTCGGAATAACTTCTTTTAAAGTACTTAAAGTTCCGTCATCAGGGATTTCTTTAATGGCTTGTTTGAAATTAGGGTGAGAAGAAGACTCTGGGGTCATCACAAATCTGGTTCCGATTTGTACCCCATCTGCGCCTAAAGCCATTGCGGCCAACATTCCCCTTCCGGTGGCAATTCCGCCGGCAGCAATTAATGGAAGAGTTGTCTTTTCTCGAACCATCGGAATTAAAGTCATGGTCGTGATCTCTTCTCGACTGTTATGTCCTCCGGCTTCAAATCCTTCGGCGACAATCGCATCAACGCCGGATTCTTCAGATTTTAAAGCGAATTTCACACTGCTTACCACATGAGCTACCGTAATTCCGTGATCTTGCAAGTGAGCAGTCCATGTTTTTGGATTCCCGGCAGAGGTAAATACGATTTCAACCTCTTCTTCTATGACAATTGCTATGATTTTTTCAATATCGGGGTATAATAATGGAATGTTGACACCAAAAGGTTGATCAGTAGCTTTTTTACAAGCTTGGATATGGTGTTTCAAAACCTTGGGATACATAGATCCGGCACCGATAATTCCTAAACCGCCCGCGTTACTTACTGCGCTGGCAAGCTTCCAGCCACTGGCCCAAATCATGCCGGCTTGAATCAGCGGATACTGAATATTGAATAAAGAAGAAATAGGATTGTTTTTCATAAATAATAAATTGTCAGACAAATCTAAGAAATTACTCCGGATCCCAACAATTCATCATCTTGATACCACGCCACAAACTGCCCTTCGGTAATAGCTTTCTGGGGTTGATCAAAGAACACGTATAAACCTTCTGTGGTTTGAAATAATTCTGCATCCTGTAATTTTTGTCGGTAACGAATACGGGCTTTTACGCGTTTGGTTTCCCCATTTTTTAAACGCAGATCTTCGCGAACCCAATGCACTTCATCTTGAATTACATGTAAAGCTTGACGCCAAAGTCCCGGGTGATCAGCACCCTGACCGGTGAAGATAATATTCTCTTCAACATCGGTTTCCAAAACAAAAAGCGGTTTTGCCGTTCCACCAACCCCAAGCCCTTTGCGTTGACCTACGGTGAAGAAATGAGCCCCTTGATGATGACCAACTGCCTGACCTTGTTTTTTGCTATGCTTATACTTCTGGCTATAAAAGGCCAGCTTTTCCTTTTCAGAAGGAAAAGCTGGAGCAGATTTTTTATACATTTCTTTATCAGCAGGAATTTCAACAATCACCCCGTCTTTGGGTTTAAGTTTTTGCTGAAGAAAATCAGGTAAATGAACTTTGCCTATAAAGCACAACCCTTGCGAATCTTTCTTGTCAGCGGTAACCAAATCTTGTTCAGCCGCAATCTTTCTCACTTCATCCTTTTGTAAATGGCCGATTGGGAAAAGCGATTTAGCCAATTGTTCTTGAGAAACTTGACATAAAAAATAAGATTGGTCTTTTTTGGAGTCTTTACCGGATAATAAACGATGAATTTCTTTCCCATCTTTCATGAAAGTTTCTTTTCGGCAATAATGTCCAGTCGCCACATAGTCTGCTCCAAGATTCATGGCAACTTTCATAAATACGTCAAATTTAATCTCTCTGTTACACAAAACATCAGGATTAGGAGTTCGACCGCGTTCGTATTCGTCAAACATATAATCGACAATACGTTCTTTATACTCCTCACTTAAATCGACAGTTTGAAAAGGAATATTTAGTTTTTCGGCTACCAGCATCGCGTCATTGCTGTCTTCCAACCAAGGACAATCTTCGCTAATAGTGACGGAATCATCATGCCAGTTTTTCATAAACAGACCGATTACCTCATACCCTTCTTGTTGGAGAAGATAAGCTGTCACGCTTGAATCAACACCACCACTCAATCCCACTACTACACGTTTATTATTCACGTCAAATTGTTTTTAAGCTTTTTAAAGCTATTAATGAATTATCAAAAAAGAATCAAATCCTCGATTTTTCCGGCTGACAAAGTTACGAAATATTGAAGGTTTATTCAGACATTTTATTTTTTCTTCACAGGATCAGGTAGGGGATATTTTTGAACGCTGTCTAATTTTTCGTCGGTATAAAACTTCCATTCGCCATCTCGAAGCCCTTGTTTATAAGAACCTTCTGAAAGTATATTGCCTTTAGCATTATAAACTTTGCTGTGACCATGAAGCTTATCGTTTTTATATTTATACTGTTGTAAAACCTGTCCGTTTTTCCCGTAGATTAGCGATTCGCCATCTCTGAGTCCATGTTTATAATGAGTTTTTTCCGTAGGTTGACCATCACTGTAATAAGTTTTCTTCCAACCGTGAAGTTTGCCGTTTTTATATTCCTCAGTCATTATAGGTTGATTTTCTTTTCCTTTTTTATAGTACTTCCAAACTCCTTCTCGGTTTTCATTAATGATAATCCCTTCTGACTCAATTCTTCCTTTATGGTCGTAAAACTTCATAGCTACAGAATCATTATTACTGTTGAAGATTTTAATAGCAGCTGGGCTTTTTTGATTTGGCTTATAAAACTTAAAAGTGTCTATTTCCTTTCCATGGTCAAACACACCTTCATATCGTAACTGATCAGTTTGATCGAAATATTTTTTCCATAATCCGTGACGTTTATCATTTTCGTCAAATCGGTTGATTTTTTCTGTTTGGCTTAAACCTTGTAAACCATAGATTAAGCAAAGTCCAAAAATTATACTCCTTAATAGGGTCATATTTTCTACAAATGATTTGTTCTAAACACTAAACTATAGAAGATGGGGATTATTTTTAAAACAAGAAATTTTACTGAAATTTTCCCATCTCATGACCGATAAACTTCAAATCTTGTGCCAATTCTTAGCGATTAAAACGACTAAATGAAATGTCACTGGAGGATATGGAAGTGGGTTTTTAGTATTCTTTATAAGTATCTGACTTGTTTTTTTATGGAAATATGAATGTCAGTGTGGTATTGATCTGAAGTTGTATCGCTAACAAACAGAGGGTAATTGTCTTTTTATTAGAAAAACATATTTATAAGATTAAAGGATTGACCATAACCATAATGATAAATACAGAATGAAAGTTTTAATTGAGAAATACCCATAGTAGTATGAATCAATCTTTTGCACAAAAACTTATTCGATCAGATATTAATTCAACCTATAGTAAAACTTTGGCTTTGAGAGGTTTTACTGACTTCAAAATATGATATATTCGCAATTTAATAGGGTTAAAGATGAGATAAATGCAATATTTAGGGGGAAATAATTAGGTAAACTCTAAAAAAACAACAATATTTGTATTTGCTAATCAATAAATATTCAAATCATGACTACAAAAATTAATTATTATTTATTGTTTGTTTTTGTGTTTTTTATGCATATCGCATTTGCCCAGGAACAAACAAAATCCCTCTCCGGGACGGTGCTGGATCAAAATGGTCTGCCATTGCCGGGAGTAAACATTACTGTTCAAGGAACAACACAAGGAACAGTAACCAATTTTGATGGTGAATTTACTATTGAAGTTGATGTGGGACAGATACTCCACTTTACCAGTGTTGGTTTTCAAGATCAAACTTGGCAAGTTGATGAACAAGATGAGGATATTGAAATAACCATGCAAGAAGGAACGGCTTTAGATGAAGTTGTTGTTACAGCTTTGGGAATTACCAGAGATGAAAAAGCTTTGGGATATTCTGTTCAGAGTGTAAGTGGAGATCAATTGTCTGATTCACGAGTTTCTAATCCTCTAAATGCTTTGTCGGGAAATGTAGCAGGAGTTCAGATTACGCATCCTTCAGCTAACTTAGGGGGGTCTACCAGAATTTTATTACGAGGTGTAACTTCGCTAACCGGTGAAAATAGGCCGTTGATAGTAATTGATGGTACACCGATGAGCAATGAAAACTACAATAGTACCAGTGCACAAAGAGGAGCCGGAGGCCGTGATTATGGTGATATGGCTTTTGACCTTAACCCTGATGATATTGAAGATAT
>DATGSA010000291.1:0-21298 GCA_035303085.1 Flavobacteriaceae bacterium | reverse complement strand
TCATACTTCTGCTTTTTAACTACACTGTTCTTTTTCTCTCTAATTTCTTCAAGCTTTTCTTCCAAATCCAAAATTCGTTGTGGCACCTTGATATTGGTGATATGCACTCTGGATCCTGCTTCATCTAATGCGTCAATAGCTTTATCGGGCAAAAATCGATCAGTCATATATCTGTTGGTTAACGTCACACAGGCCTCAATCGCTTTATCTGTATAAGTTACATTGTGATGACTCTCATACTTGTCCTTAATATTGTTTAGAATCTTAATGGTTTCTTCAACAGAGGTGGGTTCGACTACAATTTTCTGGAATCTACGTTCCAGCGCACCATCTTTTTCTATATGCTGACGGTATTCGTCTATAGTTGTGGCACCAATACATTGCAGTTCTCCTCTGGCCAATGCAGGCTTAAACATATTGCTTGCATCCAAACTGCCTGTAGCTCCACCAGCACCGACAATAGTATGAATTTCATCGATAAATAGAATGATGTCTTCATTCTTTTCGAGTTCATTCATCACAGCTTTCATTCGCTCTTCAAATTGTCCTCTGTATTTCGTGCCGGCTACCAAACTGGCAAGATCTAAAGTAACTACGCGTTTGTCAAAGAGAATTCTTGAAACTTTATGTTGCACAATTCTCAATGCTAAACCTTCAGCAATAGCACTTTTACCAACCCCTGGTTCTCCGATTAAAATTGGGTTGTTTTTTTTGCGTCGACTTAAAATCTGAGAAACTCTTTCGATCTCTTTCTCTCTACCCACTACCGGGTCGAGTTTATCTTCAAGAGCCATAGCTGTTAAGTCACGACCAAAATTATCTAAAACCGGTGTTTTTGATTTTTTACTGCCTTTTTCACCAGTGCCTCCGCCGCCTGTCTTAAAGGGGTTTCTCCTCCCGGTATCCCCGGCAGCTCCTTCGCCACGATAAGTATCGGAAGTTGGGCTTTCTGTAATATCTTTATCTTGTTGCATAATCATCGATTTAAATTCACCTTTTACTCCATCGTAATCCACATTTAAGCGGTTAAGCAATTTTGTTGTCGGGTCATTTTGATTGCGTAAAATACACAATAATAAATGAGCCGTATTGATTGAAGAGCTATGAAACAATTTAGCTTCTAAAAAAGTAGTCTTCAAAGCTCTTTCTGCTTGTCTGGTTAGGTGTAAGTTCTTTTTTTCGTTAGCTTCTGTTACCTCAGGATTAGCAGGACTGAGTATTTCGACCTTCTTTCGAAGATAATCCAAATCTATATTGAGCGTGTCTAATATCTCAATCGCTTTTCCATCACCATCACGCAAAAGACCAAGCATTAAATGTTCTGTGCCAATAAAACTATGACCCAAACGCAAAGCTTCTTCTTTGCTGAAGGTGATTACATCTTTAACCCGAGGTGAAAAATTATCATCCATACTTTGTTCTCCTATAATTATTTATCTGTAATACTTCAAAAAGTATTCCTCTATTTAGTTGGTTTAGCTAATTAGCGAAAAATTCTCCTATTTTCAAAGTTAAAAAGAAGATATTTATTAGCATTGCTTTTCTCGATATGATTGTGGATAAATTTTACTAAAAACGACTGATAAGTGGCGGTATGTAACTAAAATTACTTAAATTGCCGTTCCAATAAACTAAAAAATTTATGGCAGAAACAGAAGGGGGTAAAATGATCCCTATCAATATTGAAGATCAAATGAAGACGGCTTACATTGATTACTCGATGTCCGTCATTGTGTCACGTGCTTTACCTGATGTTCGTGATGGTTTAAAACCTGTTCATCGAAGAGTTTTGTTCGGAATGCACGAATTAGGAGTAACCCACAATCGTCCCCATAAAAAATCTGCCCGTATAGTGGGAGAGGTTTTGGGTAAATATCACCCGCATGGAGATAGCTCTGTTTATGATACTATGGTCAGAATGGCTCAAGAATGGAGTTTGCGGTATATGATGGTGGATGGCCAAGGTAACTTCGGTTCAGTAGATGGCGATAGTCCGGCAGCGATGCGTTATACAGAAGTGAGAATGCGCAAGATCAGCGAAGCGATGCTTGTTGATATTGAAAAAGAAACCGTAGATCATCAGCTGAATTTTGATGATACTATGGAAGAACCTATAGTTTTACCTACCCGAATCCCAAACTTATTGGTAAACGGCGCAAGTGGTATTGCGGTAGGAATGGCCACCAATATGGCTCCGCACAACTTATCTGAAGTTGTAGATGGAACTATTGCTTATATCCACAATCACGATATAGATATTGAAGGGTTAATGGAGTATATTAAAGCTCCTGACTTTCCCACCGGCGGAACGATTTATGGCTATAAAGGTGTGCGTGAAGCCTTTAAAACCGGTAGAGGTAGAGTGATGATACGTGCCAAAACACATTTTGAAGTTGTCAACGGCAGAGAATGTATCATTGTAACTGAAATTCCTTACTTGGTCAATAAAGCTGATATGATCAAAAAAACAGCCGATATGGTCAACGAAAAGAAAATTGACGGAATTTCTCTGATTCGAGATGAATCTGACCGTACCGGAATGCGAATCGTTTATATGCTTAAAAGAGATGCTATTCCGGATATTGTTTTGAACACCTTGTTTAAACATACCGCTCTACAATCTTCTTTTAGTGTGAATAATATTGCATTGGTAAATGGTCGACCGGAGCAACTTAACCTTAAAGACTTGATTCTACATTTTGTAGATCACCGTCACGATGTAGTGGTGCGGCGAACCAAATATGAGCTGAGAAAAGCTGAAGAAAGAGCGCATATATTAGAAGGACTTATTATTGCCTCCGATAATATAGATGAAGTGATTGCGCTTATTCGCGGATCGAAAAACACGGAGGAAGCACGAGGTAAATTGATCGAACGCTTTGAACTTACCGATATTCAAGCTCGAGCGATTGTGGAAATGCGCTTGCGTCAATTGACCGGATTGGAGCAAGATAAATTGCGTACGGAATATGAAGACTTAATGACAACCATTGAAGAGCTGAAAAATATTTTAGCCAGTAGAGATCGAAGAATGGAAATCATTGAAGAAGAATTGCTTGAAGTCAAAGAACAATTTGGAGATGAACGTCGTTCAAATATTGAATATTCCGCTTCTGAATTGAGTATTGAAGATATGATTCCCGATGAACAAGTTGTTATTTCTATTTCTCACGCGGGATATATCAAAAGAACGCCACTGACAGAATATAGAAAACAAAGAAGAGGAGGAATAGGTGCAAAAGCATCAACCACCAGAAGTGAAGATTTCTTAGAATATCTTTTTGTCGGCACCAATCACCAATATATGCTTTTCTTTACACAGGAAGGACAATGTTATTGGATGCGGGTTTATGAAATTCCTGAAGGAAGCAGAACTTCTAAAGGACGGGCGATTCAAAATTTAATCAATATTGAACCGCATGATAAGGTGAAAGCTTTTATCAATACCGAGGATCTCAAAGACGAGGAATATATCAATAGTCATTATGTAATTATGGCCACTAAAAAAGGTCAGGTTAAAAAGACACTTTTAGAACAATATTCTCGTCCGCGGTCAAATGGTATTCGTGCCATTAGTATTAGAGAAGATGACGAATTGTTATCCGCTCGATTGACCAAAGGAGATTCTCAAGTATTGTTGGCTACAAAAGAAGGACAGTGTATCCGTTTTGAGGAAGAAAAAACGCGATCAGTTGGTAGAACAGCTATGGGGGTTAGAGGTATCCGTTTGGGTGGAGAAGATGATGAAGTAATCGGAATGGTTACCGTGCACGAGAATGAACCCGATGTAGCTATTTTATCGGTTTCTGAAAATGGTTACGGAAAAAGAACGAGTTTAGAAGACTATCGCGTGACTAACAGAGGTGGAAAAGGAGTGAAAACCCTCAATATTACCGAGAAAACAGGTCACCTTGTTTCTCTAAAAAAAGTAACCGACGATGATGATTTAATGATAATTAATAGATCAGGAGTTGCTATACGTATTGCCGTTGATAACCTCAGAATTATGGGGAGAGCTACGCAAGGTGTTCGATTGATCAACTTGCGAGAAGATGATGCCATTGCAGCAGTTGCTCGAATTGTCAATGAGGAGGAGGAAGAAGAGGAAATTGAAGAAGATATCAATATTGAAGGAGAGGAAGGCACTATAGAGCATGAAGGTGGAACAGATATTGAGGATACTTCTACAGATATTACAGACGAAGAAGAATAATTTTTTAATTTTAATTCAATTATTATGGAAAAGATTAAATATATCACACTCCTTTTTCTGATTTTAAACACAAGTGTTTTTGCTCAGAATAGGGAAATTAGACAAGCTGAGAAAGCCATAGAAGAGCAAGATTTTACCAAGGCTAAAAGTCTATTGCAAGAAGCTGAATCTGATGTTTCCTCGCTTAATGATAAATATAAAGCCAGGTATTATATGGCTCATGGACAAGCTGTTGGTTTAACTTCCCAAGGAGATTTAGAGGAAATTGAAAAAGCCGCAAACAGCTTTAAAAAAGCAATCGAATACGGAAACGAAGAGGAAGGTGCAATGGGATTAAATAAAATTAGCGAATTTTTGGTGGAGAGCGCTATTCAAGATCAACAAAGTCAAGATTTCAAAAACGCTTATCAAAAACTTTATAAAGCCTATGAAATGAGTCCTACCGATACAATTTATCTATTTGCAGCAGCCGGAAATGCTTATAATGCTCAGGATGATGACAAAGCTATCGAGTATTACTCCATGTTAAGAGATATCAATTATAGGGGAGATGAGATAACTTATACTGCAGTTCATGATGAAACTGGTGAAATACAACCCTTTGGTAGCAAAGAAGAAAGAGATGCAATGGTTGAATTAGGTGAATTTTCAGATCCTCAAGCTCAACGTGCCGAACGACGGGATTACGATGTGATTAAGCAACTGGCTTTAACTTATCTGCGAAAAGGCGATGAAGAAAAAGCTATAAAGACTATTCACGAAGCCAGAGAAATGCAACCTGATGATATGGAGTTGCTCAAAGCGGAAGCCATGATTTATGAAGAAAGTGGAGATTCTGAGGAGTATTTAAAAATTCTTGATGAATTGATTAAAAAAGACCCTGATAATGCTGCAACTTACTATATTATTTTAGGCGATAATGCTTTGAACGCAAAAGAAGAAGAAAAAGCCAGAGGGTATTATGAAAAAGCAATTGAAGAAAACCCGGATTCACCAGCTGCATACAATGGAGTAGCTAATAGTTATTTAAATCAGCAGGAAGCAATTGTGAAAGAAATGAATTCGTTGGGGATGTCAAAAGCAGACACCAAAAAATACAATAAACTTTCTGAAGAACGGAATGATCTATTAAGAGATGCTTTGCCATATTTGGAAAAAGCACAAGAAAATGCTCCTGAAAGTTTAGAATTAATACAAGCACTCTATCAAATTAATACCCAGTTGAATAATACTGAAGAAGCTGCGAAGTATAAAAAGATGCTGGATAACGCAAGATAATAATCCGAAAGATAAAATTGAAATCATAAAAAAGCGTTCACTAAGATGAACGCTTTTTTTATCTTATCGGTGTTATGTCAAAACCAATTGCTTAAAAAAACAAATTGATTGTGTATAATTTCACGACCGGACAATAAAAATATTTTTTGGAATACAATTTGAACATACATTTGTAATAATAATTTTATTTATTCATTTGAATAAGCTATATTTAGAAGAGCAGATCACTTTATCGTCTCGAACGAAACTTCGGGAAGGAAAGTCCGGACACCACAGGGCAGCATAACGGTTAACAGCCGTCGGATTCCGAATTTTCGGAATTAGGACAAGTGCAACAGAGAGAAGGTACAGGTAATGCTGTAGTGCAAGCAGGTAAACTCTATGCGGTGCAATGCCACGTAAACCAGGAAAGGATGGCCCGTCCAATCTGGAGGGTAGGCAGCTAAAGGTTATCGGTAACGGTAACTTCAGATAAATGATAAAGTATTCGCCAACGGCGAATGACAGAATCCGGCTTATCGATCTGCTCTTTTGTTTTTTAAATTCGAGTAAAATCAATTAAAAACTTCGCTCGATCATTCGTTGGGGTTTTAAAGTAGAATCCTCAATAATTTCAAACTCGACAATCCCTAAGATTAATTCTTCCTCAGTAATTACATCCACTTTCCACAAACCGGGCTTGACATTTTTTTTATAAGTATAACCGCGATAACCGGCATCTCGACCTCCCGTAATTTCATAACCGATATTATCGACTACTTCCCAATCATCGGTTTTTTCGTTAAACCATTTCCAGCGATGGGCTACGGATTTTTTAATTTCTGTCGGGGCAAAAATAGAGGTGAAGACATAAACCTTTTCCCCCGGTTGACGGATAAATTTTAATCTGTGATCCCGCCAAAATATATACCAATCGTCGCGTTCATAGATCACCTTATAGGTATCGTTTTCCCGTTGAACATCGTGCGCCACCAACCCGGTGTCTAAAGCTAAAGGCACAGGCGGAATTAAATTGGTAAAATAAAATATATTTATCGTGGTGTAAATGAGGAAAATGATTCCCAACATTTTTTTGAGGTTGATTTCTACGCGTGTACTCGGACTTTTACGATAAATAAAAGTTATTAAGGAAAGGGTAACTCCTAAACTTACCAAGCCTGAAATGATAAATATGAGCGTGTTCATTTGTTTTAAAAACACTGGAATTATAAAGCTGAAAAAAGTGAAACTGATAAAAAAGTAAACACTGAATTGTAAATACTTATTCGAAATTCGTTTCTTAAGTATTTCGTTGGCAAAAAGCAAGGCTACTAAAATGATAAAAAAAGTAATCGTTTTTGTCATCGAAACGCTTCTGGAAAAAAAGATCACAAAAGCACTTGAGAGTCCACCAAAAGAGAATTGAATCGCTAACGGAAAATAAATTTGAAAGCGTTCTAAAAAAGTGTTTTCCCATTTACCGTCATCCATCATGTTGAAGAGGTAAATCACAACAGTCAAAAATGACATGTGCCCACAGAGCACCGATAGGTCGTAGATCCGATCAATCCGCCCCAGGGTTAGCGTATCAAAGATAAACCCACCCATAAAAAAGATTACCGGCAGGTATTTTTGATGTCGCCGAATGAATTTCCGAAAGCGACTGTTCCTTAATTTTACAAGCGTTCTCTTCATAACTTTTTAGAAGCAGATGAAATTATGGAAAATATTTGGGATATGAATGTATTATTTAGGTGATGCTTTATTTTTTGGAAATGTATCTTTGTTAAGTGTCTTACGATAGAAGGCGGGATTGTTTTATAACACAAAAATAAGGTTCTGAACTTAACTTGTAATGCGGCTAAGTGAGCATATCCAAGCTCGAAGACCTCCAAAACCACTGGATTGAATAACTGAAAAATAAAAACTAATCAATACAAAAAATCAGCTTTTTTAGCCGTAATAGAAGACTACATCCCAAAACGAAACAAAATGGAAAAAAGAAATAGAAATAAGCAAATTAGACTACCAAAATAATATCACTTATCTGCTTTTCTAAACTTAATCCTGCAAGAATCCAAAGGAATCACTCCGCAACTCTCCTGAAAATCTCAATACAAACAGACTAATCTCCATAGGGCAGACTGACAAGCATCCGGTTTAGTCAACACCGTCCCGTACGTACGGGATTGGGTCGTCCCGACCACACGAATGCTTAGTTATTGTAGCACGTTTTTATTTCCCGATAAATTCAATACCGTCGATTAGTGATTTTAAACCAGAAGTTGAATGATTTTCATTATCGTAAATTTCCATTCCTACTTTTTGATTTTCAGATTTATGTTTATCCAAATATTCTTTTAACCATTCAACATTTTCACGATAACCATTGGCATCGTTCAATCCTGCTGTTACGAACATAGAATTGAATTCTAAACTGCCTTTTTCTTCTATTGTCTTGAAAATAAAATGTTGGTCATACATTGTACTTGGACTTGCCGAAATATAATTGTCAAAAATCTCTGGTCTCAAAACAGCAAATGACAAAGAACCTAATCCTCCTAAAGAATGTCCGAAGATTGTTTTTTGATTGAACTTGATATTATATTCTTTTTCAACTGAAGGAATTAATTCATTTCCTACAAAGTCAGCAAATTCATTGAATTTTCCTGTTCTTGAATATAAATCTTCAAATCCTTTTTCAACTTTGGTTGTATCTTTCGTGGGCGTGTAATAAGTCCACCTACTTTCTTTGGTGCTTGGAAGAGAAATAATTACTGTCGGATAAATTTTATCGCCAAATTCGTAAAGTGAAACAACATTCTCTGCAATTCCAGAATAATCATCGCCGTCTAATAAAACCAATAAACTTAAACTGTCTTTTTTAGTTTCTAAATTTTCTGGAATAGTAATTTTATACGGAATATTTTCTTTGAGCTTTTTAGATTCAAAAGTTTCTAGTTCAGATGTTTTTTTATTTTCTTTTTCAACCTCTGATTTTGTTGAATTGTTACAAGATATCATTATGATTGATAGTAAAAGAAATAATGTTTTGTTCATTGAGTTTGTTTTTTTTTAAATGTGCTACAACGGTCAAGTATAAGCGTAGTGCGGGATTAATAGCACTTCACTTTCGGTTTAGCAATATGTTTGTTAATATTCAATCAGTTCAAATTTAGCACTTTTGCCCGCATTACGCTTATACAATGTTGTAGCCAGTGCTTTTTATTTTCCAAGTTTTAAAATTCTTATCGCTCCTTGAATTACCACAATAAAAACTATTGTCCCGATAATTAAGTCTGGTTTGTTTGAGTTCAGCCAATTGACCAAAAGACCTGCAGTTATTACTCCCAAATTTATAATAATGTCATTCGATGTGAAAATCATACTCGCTTTCATATGAGCTTCTTCTTTGCTTTTAGATTTCTGAAGTAAGTAAAGACAAATTCCATTAGCGATTAATGCCGCAACGGAAACGAAAATCATTGTAGAAAAGTCGGGCATTTTTTCGACTCCAAAAAATCTCCGCAATACTTCCACAAATCCAATTAAAGCAAGTGTTATCTGAAAATATCCTGCAAGTTTTGCAACTCGCTTTTTTCTTATCAGAGTTCCACCGACCGCAAAAAGGCTAATTCCATAAACGAAACTGTCGGCAAGCATATCCAAACTGTCTGCAACCAATCCCATAGATTTGGAAATTAGTCCAGTTGCCATTTCAATTAGAAAAAAAGCAAAGTTGATTGCGAGAACAATCCAAAGAAGTCTTTTCTGGTTTTTATTTTCTTCAAATTCGATTTGGTCTGTCAGTTCAGTCGATAGTTTTTGTCCCCCTAATTTTAGGTCGAGTATGGATTCTTCGATTTGATCAATTTGTCCGCTGTGAAAAACGGTCAATTTTCGGTTTGGTATGTCAAAGTCCAAATTTTTAATACTTGAAATTCCATCCAATTTCATTCGGATTAAATTTTCTTCCGAAGGACAGTCCATTTTTGTAATCTCAAATATTGTTTTTTTCATTTACGTTCTCGGGTTTTCGCATTGGCTACAACGGTCAAGTATAAGCGTAGTGCGGGATTAAAACACTTTACTTTCAATTTGTAGATATGTTTGTTAATATATAGTGTTTTTAAAGATAGTATTTTAGCCGCATTACGCTTATACATTGTTGGTGGCAGGTCATTATCCAGATTTATAGTGAAGCAGAGAATTTAGAATTCATTTATTAAATATCGGATATTTTTTTAAAGTGTAGGCTTTTCGCTCTTTCCCCTTTTTTATAATAAGAGAAATACTATCTTTTTCTTTAAATGACACAAAATTTTCACACCATTTGTTTAAGGAAGACGGTTCTAAGTTTATACCGTTTATAGCACTAATTGTATCACCTATGCTTAATCCTTTTTCCTCTGCTGTAGAATTATTCCAAATTGAAGTTATAATAATGGCATCTTGAATTTTAAAGGGTGTAAAACCAAAAGTTTCTTCTGGTTTTTCTAAAGAAGGTATTTCTTTAAAGATAATTTTCTGGTCTTTCCAGTCAAACAAAACTTCTTTACCTGTTTTTATTAATTTTGTGCCCAATAAGGCAGGAGCAGGATAAGGTGCTATCTGAATTTGAATTTTTTCGAGTAAAAATTTATTATGACTCGTATTTGTCCTGATTTTTTCATTTACAAAATAAAGATTATCCAATAATGCTGTATATTGTTCGGTGAACTTTATTGAGTTACTATCACTATATAATGAGGCTATGCCAATTCCTTTCCCAGATGTATATGATGATTTCTTAGTCTTGTTTTTAAAAAACAAACTATCAGAAATTTGTAGAGAACTGTTATAGCCTGTATCCCACATTGCCCAAAACTCATTTTCATTCCATTTCAACTTTGATATTGGATTACCACCAAATGTTTCTTTAAAAGATAAGATTAAACCTGGTTGTGAAATATCAATAGAATTTTTATTATCTGAAAAGGAAATCATTTTAGTTTCAAAATTAATTTTCCAAAATGCTGTTTTTAATAAATTAGCTCCGATAATACCATCTATGTTGACACAATGGTTATTAAAAGTAGATAAATCTTGAACATAGACTCCAATATGTGAAAAGTCAATATTTCCTATAGTCAGCTTCGGTAAAATGAAGAAATCACCAACACCTTTAAGTCCTGAAGCATCTGATATTGACTTATTTGATTTTTCTGGTATTGAAGAAAGAATATTTTTAAATTTAGGTGAAACTGTGGTTAAAGCACCTGTGTCAAATAAAAAATTATAAGTTTTCCCTTCTATCTTTATTGGAATAATTGGCAAGCCCATTTTAGATTCGAAAGAAATGTTTTCGGTAAAATTCGTATTATCCAGTTTTACCGAAAACATATACTTATCTCTAAATTCCGTCTCGCCATAATTAGTTGCGCAAGAATACAGAAGAAAGAAAATTGAAAGAAAAAGAAGTCTTTTCATTAAAATGAAATTTTAACTCCACCTGATACGTGCCACCCTTGACTTTCAGAATAACCGCCATCAAGAGAAATTGTGGTTTTAGTGTTTCTTTTTCTTTTTTGTTCAGATGTGAAGTGAGAAGGGACTTCTCCAAATTCAACAAATTGTCTTCCAATCATTGCACTTGTTGCTTGCCAACCAAGAGAAAGGTTAAAGCCTTGAGGCATTTTTTCGTAATACTCTTTTTGTTCTTTGGTTACTTCGAAATTTTCAAATACCCAAGCCCTCAAATCTTTGGCAATTTCGATTGTAACTTCTTCAAGTTTTTCATCGGGTAGTTTGAATAACTGTTCTTGTTTTCTTTTTACACCTTCGGGTGTCAATGGATACTTTGCGTTCATAATTTATTGTTTTAATTAAGTAATTTGATAAGTGATAACTTTTATCACATTCATTTTCCGTAATATACAAAATATTTTCGACAATAGTAACGTCTATTTTTTTCAACTTGCCACCAACGTTGTTGTGTATGATTTCGTTGCGTGTTTAAGTATTAAAGTTAGCAAATAAATCACAGATAGAAAGTCCGCGAGGACTTTCGTAAGTAGGCTATAACTAGCAATGAATTATACACGGTGTTCTACGCAGTTTTTATTCCATTTTCATTTATTCGCACGAGTCAAATTCAGATGTACTTTTAAATTTCTGAATATTCTTGTTTTCTTAAAATCTCAAAAAAAATCAGTTTTTCATTCCGCAATATTTTTCCGTACGTTTAGCGATTCTACTATTCAGCCGAAACTTTTCAGATAGCTAAATTTTCGATGCAAAAAACAGGTTTTTGGCAATTCCTCAATTCAGCTTTTTTCGCACGCTTTATAATTCCGAAAGAATTATTTATTCAGACGTTTTTAATTCTGTTCTGTTAAAATTCGGTTGAAATTTTCTTGGTTCTTTCGTAACATATTTTTCCTTTAATTGAAAGTAAAATATAGAGCCTAAAACAGGAAAAAATAAAACAGCTAATAACCAAACAGTATTCATTTTCGAGTTTTTAAATCTCGATCTTGTTATGTCAAAAATTGCCCAAAACCATAATATAATGGTTAAAATCACAAATCCGATAATCAATGTTGTTTCCATAATTCTATTTTTTTAGTTTTAATACTTGGTTTATCAATTCAGCACAATGTTTGTCACAAATTGCGTAGAACGGTCAAGTATAAGCGTAGTGCGAGATTTCGAAGCACTACATTTTCCTTTTGCCGATATGTTTATTAATAGTCAAATTTTCAATTTAGCACTTCATCTCGCATTACGCTTATATAATGTTACCAGCTGGCTTTCAATCGTCAATTCTTAAATACTCTCCTTTCAAGGTAAACTCAATTTCAATTCCATTATTTAGTTCAACGGATTGATGTGTTCTATCTAAATCCCATTTAGTAATGAAATTATTAGGATAATTAGCTTTTATATACTTATTGATAGCTAATGGAATTACGCTATTCGGTAGTTCAGATTTAGCATCTATGCTTTTAATGTTGTTTTTTCTATTAAATTCCAATTTAATATTATCACTTAGTATAATATCGTATTCCTTTGTAAGTCCCTCGTAATCCACTTCCGATTGTATTATCTTGCTATTTGGGAAGTGTTTTTTTACATAAGTTTGGATTTGAGATGGTACTTCTGAATATGGAACTACTTTGTCCTGCCCAAATACAGATACTGATACTGTAAGGATACCTATCAACAATGCGCTTTTTAAAAATTTAAAATGTTTCATTTTTACTTATTTATATTAATTGCTACTCTTTTCAGGATTTTCGCAATCTCCTCTTTTTTTTATATTTTAGTTTTATTGGCTTGCTGGTAACTAGTTATAACCCAACAAATATAACCGATTAATTGTTAATATCCCGGGATAAACCAAGGTTTACTATTTATTTATCGGGAAGTGTTTTCTGAATTTCAAATCCAAACAGGGTTTAGTGGACTTTTGTCTAAAAAAAGTTTAGCTAAACATGCGGGTGAATTTTAGTGGATTTCAGGTTGAATGTCTATGGCTTTTTAAAATGTAAAATTATTGTTTCTTTTTGTGTCAAAGAACGGGATAGGGTAGCGGCTAAATCAATTTTTATTTCCCGATGCCTAAACCTAATTTCTTGACGAATATAAATATTCAACCGGGCATTATGACGGTAAGTTTGCATTATTATCTTTATTTGTAGTTCAAACCGAACTCTTCACTATTTATAAGAAAACTTCGTTTATTGCGAAAAAGATCGGTATTAACTCATAAATATTTCAATCATTATATGCACAAAACTCTTTCAAATCGTTGGTTTATAGCAATTATGGCTACGCTGCTTCAGGTATTGTTGGGTACTGTTTATGCTTGGAGTTTCTTTCAAAAACCGATTGTTGCTGCTTATGGTTGGACGAATGTGCAGACCATGTGGATATTCAGTATGACGATCTTATTTCTTGGGTTGGCAGCTGCGATGGGGGGAATGATTCTTCCCAAATACGGACCGCGTAAGCTGGCTTCTTTTGGTGCCTTGCTTTATGGAATGGGATATCTGATCAGTGCGTTTGCGATGTCGATGAATAGCTTACCGCTTTTCTATGTTGGTTTTGGCGTCGTCGGTGGAGTAGGACTGGGACTGGGTTATGTAACTCCCGTCGCCACCGTCTCAAAATGGTTTCCCGATAAAAAAGGTTTTATCACCGGTATGGTCGTAATGGGATTTGGATTGGGCGCGTTGGTAATGTCTAAGCTTATTGCTCCTATCTTTATGGAAATAGCGCATGGCAATATGGTTTACGTTTTTCTATATATCTCCATCGTGCTTATATTATTGGGAGTTGCTGCCGGTTTGTTTATGAAAAATCCTCCCCCGGAATTTATCCCCAAAGGATATAATCCTCCCGCCAAAAACAAGGTCAATCAGAACTTTGAAAGCAATTTAACCGTAAAGAAGAGTTTACTTTCCAAAAAATTCTTGGGAATGTGGCTCATCTTTTTTCTGAATATTTCGGCGGGAATTATGTTTATCAGTTTGCAGTCTCCGATGATACAGGATTTACTGCTGATCGATGATGCGACGTTAAGTATGGAAACGTTGGCTGCAACCGGAGCTACGCTTATCGCCATCTCCTCATTATTTAATGGAATCGGTCGTTTCTTTTGGGGCGGAATATCGGATAAAATCGGAAGGATACAGGTTTTTCGACTTATTCTTGGATCTCAGATTTTAGTGCTCATTTTGATGATGTTTACCAATAATCCTTGGATTTTCGGAGCGCTGGTCTGCTATGTTCTTCTGTGTTATGGCGGCGGATTCGGAGCCATGCCATCGTATGTGTTGGATGTTTTTCATAGCAAACTAATGCCTGTGGTTTATGGGGTTATTTTGACCGCTTGGTCTGTTGGTGGAATTGTCGGTCCACAAATCGCTGCTTTTATCAGAGATTTGTATGTCGAAAATCCGGCGATGATTGGTCCAAGAACTTATCTAACTGGTGTTGTTTTGTTGAGTATTGGATTAGTAATAGCGTTCTTTCTTACTAATAAATCAATTGTTGAACAGAAAGGATGACCGAGATATCTTTAATAAAAAAAGGGATTCCCAAAAGAAAACGATTAAACATTCTTTTTAGGTAACCCCTCTATCTCATCAGTAATAGATGACTTATCAATTATTTTTTATGCGGAAATGAAGGCCTAACTTCTACTTTACTCGGTAGCGTTCTGGACTCCATTTTCAATAAATCCACCACGATTTGGCCGATATCTTCTTTTTGGATTTTCCAAGCATCTTTTTCTCCCGGGGTGTTTTCATTAAAATACGTGGCTACTGAACCGGGCATAATAAGGGTTGTTTTAATTCCTTTTTTACGCATATCCAACATCGCAGCCTGTGTGAAACCTGTCACGCCAAATTTACTGGCATTGTAGGCACTTCCACCTTCAAAGAAATTGGTTCCGGCAAGACTACCGATCGACATAAAATACCCTTCGTTTTGTTCCAATTGGTCTAAACTCGCTTTCAATGTATAGAAAACTCCGGAGAGGTTGGTTTCAATCGTATCTTTCCATAATTCAACACTGAGCTCATCTATAGGTGCAAAGTGTCCAACTCCAGCATTGGCAATGACAATATCTATTTTCTTGAAATTATCCACAGTTTTTTTAACTGCCTTTTCCAAGTCTTGATATTCTTTCACGTTGGCTTGAACACCCATCGCTTTAGCGCTGGAATCTTGGTTTGCGTTGAGTTCTTTCACCGCATCATCCAGCGTGCTTTGTGTTCTTCCGGTAATGGTAACGTTTATTCCTTGTTTCAGAAGTGCTTCCGCAATTCCTCGTCCTATTCCTTTGGTTCCGCCTGTAATAAAAGCAGTTTTATTCTTAAGCATATATATGTATTTTTGATTTTGAACGAATTTAATAAAATCTTCGCGCTTACCTCTTAATATTCCGATAAAACTTGATCGTATCCGCAGTTAAAGCTTTAATTAAAGTGTTTTTAAAAACCACATACTCGTTTTTTACTTATATTTGAATTTTAATTTTTAAACTTATGAGATTTCATACCAGAAAATGGATTAGACCGGAAGATTTGAATGCCAATGGAACTTTATTCGGTGGGCGATTGCTGCAATGGATAGACGAAGAAGCTGCTTTGTATTCTATTATTCAGTTAGAAAATCAAAAAGTAGTCACCAAATTTATCAGTGAAATTGATTTTAAGAGTTCTGCTTATCAGGGTGATATTATCGAAATAGGTATAGATGTAGTCAGTTTCGGGTCTGCTTCTCTAACTTTGACTTGTGAAGTCAGGAATAAAATGACCCGACAAACTATTATTACCATCGATAAAATTGTGATGGTGAATATGGGCGAATACGGTAAACCCAAACCACATGGCAAAACAAAAATCGAATTTGTAAAAGATCGATTGGCTTAAGTTTAAAATGAAACCCTACCTAATTAGTAATTTCAAATAAATTTGAATTGCAAGCTATCCCTTTACGAGGGAAAGAGCTTTTCTTACAAAAAACAGACAAAGCTCTTTTCCTTAAAATTAGTTGAGCTAAAAATACCGTACTTTTAATGAGACCGGTCAAAGTATTGAAAAGCTTTTTCGGTGCGTTCTCGATACATTTTCATTAAACTTTAGAAAACCGCTTAGTTTGTTTTCGGCAAATATTCTCTTTCCACATAAAAAGGTCCAAAAGGTAACAGCGAGCAAAGTAGGCTGATGCCCAATTGTTTTTTTGTCCAGTTCAGTTTATTTCCAATAACGACAGCACCAAATACATATGCGATAAATAGCACCCCGTGAATCGGTCCCATAATCTCAACCAATAAAGGTTGGTCTGCCATATATTTTAAGGGCATTCCGACAAATAATAATATAAGATATGAATAGGCTTCGGAAGAACTGATCAGGCGAAAAATTTTTACTTGTGATAGCATATTTTGTTTTCGCCAAAGATAAACGAATGCGCCAAATAACGCAATCTAAGTTGAACAATTTCATCAGTTTAGAACTTTCAATCGGAAAGATTTTTCATCTTAAAAACTTATTTTAGATAAAATTTAGAGGTGCTTTATCTTTTTAATTTCTTCCATGTGATATATCTATGATAGCTTTTAATAAGATTATAGCAGTTTGTATTGATTAAATAGTAATTTTTCCCGTAAATTTATATCATATTATTTATAAATAAGAACATAAATGAGAGAAGCAATAAATTTCACCTTCATTCTTACCATTATAATAGGAGTGATTGTTTGCACCATCATTTGGCCGGTTTATGGGTTTATTGTTATTGGAGTAATCATATTTGCTGTGGGGATTTATGATATTTTCCAAAAAAAAGAAACTGTTTTACGGAATTTCCCTGTAATCGGACACATGCGGTTTCTATTGCAAATGATTGGTCCTGAAATACACCAATATTTTGTAGAAGATAATACCGATGGAAAACCCATTGACAGAAATCACAGAGATTATGTCTATAATCGCGCGAAATTGGGAATCGACACCCATCCTTTTGGAACCGAACTCGATGTCAATGAAGAGATGTTTTCTTTTATGAAGCACAGTATTTATCCTGCAGCCGTTTTGGCAGAAGCTCCACGTATAGAGATTGGCGGACCGGATTGTAAACAACCTTATTCTGCAAGTATATTTAATATCTCGGCGATGAGTTTTGGCTCACTTAGTAAGAATGCAGTCAGTGCGTTAAATCTTGCTGCCAAAGCAGGAAATTTTTTACACGATACCGGAGAAGGTGGAATTTCGCCTTATCACCGGTTGGGAGGAGATTTGGTGTATGAGTTGGGAACCGCTTATTTTGGAGCGCGAACCAAAGATGGAAAATTCGATCCGGAAATGTTTAAAGAGAAATCGCATTGGCCCGAAGTGAAAATGATCGCTATCAAATTGTCTCAAGGAGCAAAACCCGGTCACGGAGGTGTGTTACCGGCAGCTAAAAACAATAAAGAAATTGCAGAAATTAGAGGCGTTGAACCGCATACCGATGTGCTTTCTCCTTTCGGACATTCTGCATTTGACGATGCCGAAGGATTATTGAATTTTATTGAACAACTCAGAGAATTATCCGGTGGAAAACCAATTGGCTTTAAACTCGCCATCGGAAGTAAAAATGAATTTAGAAGGATTTGTGAGAAAATGGTGGAGACCGGTATCAAACCTGATTTTATAACCGTTGATGGTTCAGAAGGGGGAACCGGAGCAGCGCCGATAGATTTTTCCAATTATGTTGGTGTGCCTTGGGAAGAAGCATTGATTTTTGTGGTGGATTGTCTCAACGGGTATGATTTAAAGAAAGATATTATAGTGATGACTGCTACGAAAATAATTACCGCCTATGATATTTTTAAAGCCCTGTGTATCGGAGCAGATGTCTGCAATTCCGCACGTGGAATGATGTTGGCACTCGGTTGTATTCAAGCCTTAAAATGCAATACCAATAAATGTCCAACCGGCGTTACCACCAATAACCCAGCTTTAATGCGTGGGTTAAATGTTCAGGAAAAATGGAAATGGGTTAGAAATTATCAGGCAAGAACCGTGTCGGATTTTCTGGATTTATTTGCGGCATCCGGATGTAGCGATATCAATCAGCTAAATCGTAAGTTGATTTATAAAAAACTTCAAGATAACATCCGTTCTTATGAAACATTCTTTCCCACCGTGAAAACAGGGAGTTACTTAAAAGATAACTGATATTTGAATAAACAAAGATATTTTTTTGTAACTTTATTAACTAAATTACTACTGTTTACTATGAAAAATATATTAATTCCATTGGATTATCATCCGACTTCTGAAAAAATAGCCAAAGCCGGTTATGAACTTGCCCAACAATTAGGTGCTGAAATTCACTTGGTTCATGTGTTGGCGGACTTGCATTATTATAATGTGAATTATCCTGCTTTTTTTGGATATGATTTCAACAGTCTTGGCGCACATTCTTTTAACACGATCGATGAAGCGCTAAAGCAAGCGGAAGAGTTTTTAAAAAGAGCCTCAGAAAAATTGGATCCGAATGTAGGAACCGCTGTTCTGCAAGGAGATACGGCCAATTCGATTTTAGATTATGCCAATTCTGAAAAAATGGATTTAATTGTGATGGGAACGCACAGTAGAAGTGTTTTCGAAAAAGTTTTTATCGGTTCCGTGGCGACAAGCGTTCTTGAAAAAACAAAAATACCTGTTTATATGGTTCCGGTAAAAAAATAAAATTTTATGTTTATAAGATATAAATCCACAGAAATAATGATTGGTCCTAAAAAAATATCAATAGTAAAAGAAGATTTTTTCCCCCTTTAAACTTCAAACCGATGAGATACTTATTTATCATTATAATTTTAGTGTTGTTTAGCTGTTCTTCGGCGAAATTGGCAGATAACGATACTAAAAAAGTTAATACAGCAAAAATTGAGGAATTGATTGAAAAAGAAGCGTTTAAAATCAATGTGGATTATGCTTTTCCAAAAACATCTTCACAATTCAATCAAGCAGTTCAAAATTTAAATCTTTCCGCTGTGGGCAATTCCGCCAATCGAATCAATATTCAAGGCGAGGGTTATTATCTAGAAATTAAAAAGGATTCAGTTATCGCTGTATTACCCTTTTATGGCGAACAATATTCCGGTTACCAAATCACTACCCACGACAGAATAGAGTTTAAAGGTGATTCTGAAAAATACGAAATTAATGCTGATCCTACTAAAAAGTCAAACCGTACCAGGATTTCATTTCAAATAGCCGATGCCAATCGAATCGGGGAATGGTATGACGTTTCATTATTGATTTTTGAAAATGGAAAAACCGACATGCAAGTTTCCAGTTCCAGAAGATCGATAATGGCTTATCGAGGGGAAGTAGAAGGGGAAGAAGCTGAATAATCGATTGGTGATCTTCAAGAGTTTTAAACCGCTTGAAGGGTTGATTGTCAATTGATTTAACAAAACTACTCTTTTATAACCTGCCGATTTAAACTTCCTTTGTTGGTTTTGATATTTACAAAATACAACCCTGAATGCAAGCTTTTAATATTGATTACTTTTTTGCAGGATTATCATAGAAATAAGAAACAGAGATTGATGTATTTTTGTATATTTGTTCCTTTGAAAGATTGCTTAACAAGAATTATTAGTCAAAAATCCACTTGTATAAGTGCATTCCCATTTTAATCGCCCCAAGTTTTTAGGAGATAATAGTAGAGTTTTGCCGAATTTCAGTCGCTTTTAAAATACAATATGAATTTAAAGTAATCCTGAAAAATAAAGCTGTAATCTTTTCAGTTTAAAATTTAACTATGCTGTCCTTCCCTTATAAATTTCAAATATTTTTTCTTTTTTGTTTTATTTATATCGGATTTCAGCAGATTTATGCTCAAAACTTCCCAAGGGGGTTAGGTACTCCGATTTGTACTGACCAGATTATCCCTCCAAATGTGCCGGAAAACACGGGTTATGATGATATTTATCCCTGTGGGGTTTTTACCCAACCTCCGTGTTTGTGCCCTCTTATTCCAAGTGCTCCCTTATCTGCTTACATAGATTTTTATTATGTGGTTATTCAATCTGCAGGTACATTTACTTTTGTAGTTACTCCGGATGAAGATATTAATTATGACTTTGGAGCTTTTAAAAATCCCAACTGGGAAAACTTAAATTCGGCACTTCCGCCCAATAGAAGAGGTTCAGATAACAATCCTTTTTCTAATGGAGAATTTAGCACCGGCTTAGCACTTTATGTTGAGGAAACATGCCGAAAACAAATTGAAGAACCCAATGGAACGCATTTAGGAATGGCCAGATATTTCGATGTAGAGCCCGGAGATGAAATTCTTATTGCCATTGATCGAAAAGCTCCAATAGAAAGCGGTTATACCATTGAACTCGGAGGAGATGCGGTTTTAGAATGCAAAACTGTCGGTAATGATTATTTTGTTTGTATTGAAGATGATGTGCTATCAGCGGATTTTTTTTCAGAGGAAATTATGGCTGGTTTAGTTCAAGACTTCCCTGATGGGAATTTTTCATTTTATGACGTTTTAGATGATGCGATAAATGCTACAGGAACTCCGTTAGAATTCCCCTTGACCGTTGATTATAACGAAGGCGAAGGAACATTGATATATGGAAGGGTAGAAGATGAGGTCGGTAATTTAATGTTCGTGCTCCGACTAAACTTTTATTTGAGTAAGAAACCCGAGATATTAACCACTGAAACCATAAATATTGATCCGATATGCGATGATGGAAACGGAAAGGCTATTATTCACTTAAATCGCTATGAAGATATTTTTGTCACCGATGAAGATGATAATATTCGAGCTCGTTTTTATCCCGATGAAGAAGCTTATGAAAATGGAGATTTTATTGAAGACCCAACTTCCTACGAAGCTGAAGATAACCAAGTCATTATTGTTGAAGCTGTTAATGTGTTTAGCGGTTGTACAGCTGATGAAATTGCCAGAATAAAAGTACATTTAGAAAAGTCGCCCAATGCAGACTTATCGGCTTATGACGGATATGTGATATGTTCGGATCCGGAAGATGTTTTGGACGATTCGCTTACTTCAGTTTTTGTAGAAACCGAACTTTCAGAAGAAGATTATGATTTTACGTGGATATATAAGAATCTTCCCTGGGCTGTTTCTGGAGACACTTTGGCAACGACAACACCAAATTTATTGATCGATACCCCGGGGAGTTATTCAGTAACAATCACTAACAAAGAAGGTATCTTTTGTGAGCAAAATATCACATTCACCATAGATGAATGGGATCCTCCTGATTTTAAAATTAAATCCATCAGTCAGCCA
>DATGSA010000290.1:0-13304 GCA_035303085.1 Flavobacteriaceae bacterium | reverse complement strand
AAGAATTGATTGGCGATGTTTTAGGTCTCCTTCAATCTCCTGCTAAAAATGTTATCTCCGCACTTAAAAATGGAGGAGGTAAATTGGCTGGAATTCTAAAAACACTTTCTGAAAAGGAAGAATAAAAGTTGTACGCACTTTTTAATAATTATATAAATTACAAATTACATTTAAAACGATAGAAAATGGCAGATTTAAAAGATTTTGCAGAACAATTGGTTAACTTAACCGTAAAAGAAGTAAATGAATTATCCGAAATCCTTAAAGAAGAATACGGAATTGAACCAGCTGCTGCTGCAGTAGCGGTTGCCGGTGCTGGAGGTGGTGAAGCTGAAGAAGCTGAGGAGCAAACAGAATTTGATGTTGTGCTTAAAGCGCCTGGAGGTTCTAAATTACAGGTGGTTAAAGCGGTAAGAGAAATTACCGGACTTGGCCTGAAAGACGCTAAAGGTCTTGTAGATGGAGCTCCTGAAACAATAAAAGAAGCTATCCCTAAGGACGAAGCTGAAGCAGTTAAATCACAATTAGAAGATTTAGGAGCTGAGGTTGAGCTTAAATAAGCTTGACAAAAGCGTTTGAATTTAGGTTTAGACCTCAGGAAAATAATCCTGGAGGTCTAAACCTTTTTATGTATATTTGCATTTTTGAAAATAAAATGCTATATTTTGAATTATTCACATCGCGGTTTAGAATGAAACAAAACAATAAACCCGGTGATTAATGAGTAAAAAATATCTTTTTTAATACAACTTTTCTACAGTAATTATAAAATTACTTGGAAGTTAAAACCCTACATCGATGTCAGATAAGCAGCAAGCTCAAAGAATAAATTTCTCTTCTGTGAAAAATCGTCCGGATTATCCGGATTTCTTAGACATTCAAGTGAAGTCTTTTAAAGACTTCTTTCAACTTGAAACGAAATCAGATAAAAGGGAAAATGAAGGTCTGTATAATACCTTTATGGAAAATTTCCCCATAACTGATACCCGTAATCAATTTGTACTTGAATTTTTGGATTACTTTATTGATCCTCCACGATATACTATTCAAGAATGTATCGAACGCGGATTGACCTATAATGTTCCTTTAAAAGCGCGTTTAAAACTCTATTGTACCGATCCGGAACACGAGGATTTTGAAACTATTGTTCAGGATGTTTATTTAGGAACTATTCCTTATATGACGCCAAGCGGTACTTTTGTAGTCAATGGTGCCGAACGTGTGGTTGTTTCGCAATTGCACCGATCTCCGGGGGTGTTCTTTGGACAATCATTCCACGCCAATGGAACTAAATTGTATTCCGCCAGAGTAATTCCTTTTAAAGGTTCTTGGATTGAATTTGCGACAGATATTAATAGCGTGATGTACGCATATATCGACCGTAAGAAAAAATTACCGGTAACCACACTTTTTAGAGCTATCGGTTATGAACGAGACAAGGATATTTTAGAAATATTCAACTTGGCAGATGAAGTCAAGGTTTCTAAATCCGGATTAAAACGTGTAATCGGAAGAAAATTGGCCGCCAGAGTGTTGAATACTTGGTATGAGGACTTTGTGGATGAGGATACCGGAGAAGTCGTCTCTATTGAAAGAAACGAAATCATTCTCGATCGAGATACCGTATTGGCCAAAGAACATATCGAAGAGATTATGGAAACAGGCACCAAAACTATTTTGCTGCACAAAGAAGACAGCTCAAATAGCGATTATGCCATTATCTATAATACTTTACAAAAAGACCCTACCAACTCCGAAAAAGAAGCGGTAGAACATATTTATCGTCAATTGCGTAATGCAGAGCCACCCGACGAAGACACTGCTCGAGGAATTATTGAAACCTTGTTTTTCTCAGAACAACGATACAACCTCGGAGAAGTTGGGCGGTATAGAATGAATAAAAAGTTAGGTCTTGATGTCCCGATGGATCAACAAGTGTTGAGCAAAGATGATATCATCACCATTATTAAATACTTGATTGAGTTAGTTAACGCTAAAGCAGAAGTAGATGATATTGACCACTTGTCAAATCGTCGCGTTAAAACTGTTGGAGAACAACTCTCTCAACAATTTGGAGTAGGACTTGCTCGTATGGCCCGAACTATTCGTGAAAGAATGAACGTTCGTGACAATGAGGTTTTCACACCGGTTGATTTGATCAACGCAAAAACCCTATCTTCAGTTATTAATACTTTCTTTGGTACCAACCAACTTTCTCAGTTTATGGATCAAACCAACCCATTGGCAGAAATTACGCATAAGCGACGTCTGTCTGCACTTGGACCGGGTGGTTTGTCAAGGGAAAGAGCAGGTTTCGAGGTGCGAGACGTTCACTATACACATTACGGACGCCTATGTCCAATTGAAACCCCGGAAGGACCGAATATCGGGTTGATTTCCTCGATGTCTGTTTATGCGAAAGTAAACAGTATGGGCTTTATCGAAACGCCTTATCATAAAGTGAATAAGGGAGTTGTAGATAAATCTACAGAAGCACTTTACTTATCTGCTGAAGAAGAAGAGGATATGTTAATCGGACAAGCGAATATCGCTATGTCTGACGAAGGAAAAATTGAAGAAGAACGTACCATTGCTCGAATGGAAGGAGACTTCCCGGTGGTAAGCCCTGAAGAGCTGCATTATACAGACGTAGCACCTAATCAGATTTCTTCTATTTCAGCTTCGATGATTCCTTTCCTTGAGCACGATGATGCAAACCGTGCTTTGATGGGATCAAATATGATGCGTCAAGCAGTACCCTTGTTAAGTGCAGAAGTGCCGATTGTGGGAACAGGACTTGAGCGTCGAGTAGCTACTGACTCCAGAGTATTGATCAATGCAGAAGGAGAAGGAGTAGTAGAATATGTAGATGCAGATAAAATCACGATCAAATATGATCGTACAGATGAAGAAAGATTGGTCAGCTTTGAATCTGATTCTAAGACTTATAATCTTGTGAAATTCAGAAGAACTAACCAAGGAACTTCTGTAACGCTCAAACCAATTGTAAAAGTTGGAGATCGTGTGAAAGATGGACAAGTGCTTTGCGAGGGATATGCAACTCAAAATGGTGAACTTGCTTTAGGTCGAAATATGAAAGTGGCTTTTATGCCTTGGAAAGGATATAACTTTGAGGATGCGATAGTGATTTCTGAAAGAGTTGTTCGAGATGACCACTTTACTTCCATTCACGTTGATGAATATTCCTTACAAGTCAGAGACACTAAATTGGGCGATGAAGAATTGACCAGTGATATTCCAAATGTTTCTGAAGAAGCGACAAGAGAATTGGATGAGCACGGAATGATTCGAGTAGGAGCTGAAGTAAATCCGGGAGATATTCTTATCGGTAAAATTACGCCTAAAGGAGAAAGTGATCCTACTCCGGAAGAAAAATTATTGCGAGCTATTTTTGGAGACAAAGCCGGAGATGTGAAAGATGCTTCCTTGAAAGCTTCTCCATCCTTACACGGTGTTGTCATTGACAAAAAACTTTTCTCAAGAGCGATCAAAAGTAAGCGTAAGCGTGCAAAAGACAAAGAGAAAATCGCCGCTTTAGAAAAAGAATACGAGAAGAAGTTTGATGAATTAAGAGGTCAAATCGTAGAGAAAATTTTCTCTATAGCCGGTGGAAGAACAGCGCAAGGAGTTCAAAACGATTTAGGCGAAGATATTTTACCTAAAGGAAAGAAATTCACTTTGAGAATGCTGAATTCTGTAGAAGAATTTACCCATTTAACCAAAGGAAAATGGACTACAGATGATCACCTTAATGATTTGATTGCTGATTTAATTCACAATTATAAAATTAAAGAAAATGAGTTGCAAGGAAACTTGCGACGTGAGAAATTTACTATTTCTGTCGGAGACGAATTGCCTTCGGGAATTCTAAAACTGGCCAAAGTTTATGTCGCCAAAAAGCGAAAGCTGAAAGTTGGTGATAAAATGGCCGGAAGACACGGAAATAAAGGTATTGTAGCTAAAATTGTCAGAGAAGAAGATATGCCTTTCTTGGATGACGGAACTGCAGTAGATATCGTGTTGAATCCATTAGGAGTTCCTTCACGAATGAATATCGGTCAGATTTATGAAACCGTCTTGGGATGGGCCGGACTGAAATTAGGAGAAACTTATGCGACTCCAATTTTTGATGGTGCTTCCTTAGATCAAATCAATGAACTAACCGATAAAGCAGGACTGCCAAGATTCGGACATACTTACTTGTATGACGGAGGAACCGGAGAGCGTTTCGATCAACGGGCAACTGTTGGGGTGATTTATATGTTGAAATTAGGTCACTTGATTGATGATAAAATGCACGCCCGTTCTATTGGTCCATACTCTCTTATTACGCAGCAACCACTTGGAGGTAAAGCACAATTTGGTGGACAGCGTTTTGGAGAAATGGAAGTGTGGGCTCTTGAAGCTTATGGCGCCTCAGCAACTTTACGTGAAATCCTGACAGTAAAATCAGATGATGTGGTAGGACGTGCCAAAACCTATGAAGCTATAGTTAAAGGAGACCCTATGCCTGAACCGGGCTTGCCGGAGTCCTTTAATGTGTTGATGCACGAATTGAAAGGGTTGGCTTTGGATATTCAGTTAGAAGAATAACAAAAACGTCTCGATGACCGGAAATATTTGCCACCGGGATAATAAATGGTAAATAAATTTTAAATTCTTTAGCACAAGAAATTATGGTTAGATCTCAAGAAAAGAATACACAAAAGAAGTTTAATAAAATTTCTATTGGTTTAGCCTCCCCTGAAGCTATTTTAGCAGAATCAAGAGGTGAGGTTTTGAAACCTGAAACAATAAATTACCGTACCCACAAACCGGAAAGAGACGGTTTGTTTTGTGAACGGATTTTTGGTCCGGTAAAAGACTATGAGTGTGCTTGTGGCAAGTATAAACGTATCCGATATAGAGGAATCGTTTGTGACCGCTGTGGGGTAGAAGTAACTGAAAAGAAAGTAAGACGTGACCGCGTAGGACATATCAACCTTGTCGTACCAGTAGCACATATTTGGTATTTCCGTTCGCTACCAAATAAAATTGGTTATTTGTTGGGTATTCCTTCCAAAAAACTGGATATGATTACCTATTATGAAAGATATGTGGTAGTTCAGCCTGGAATTGCAAAAGACCCCGAAGGAGAACCTGTAAAGAAAATGGATTTCTTGACAGAAGAAGAATATTTAGATATTCTCGATAGTATCCCAAGGGAAAATGCATACCTCGAAGATTCAGATCCAAATAAGTTTATCGCAAAAATGGGTGCAGAGTGTCTGATCGACTTACTTCAGCGCGTAGATTTGGATGAACTTTCTTATGAACTCCGAGATAAAGCGAATCACGAAACTTCAAAACAACGTAAAACTGAAGCGCTTAAACGACTTCAAGTGGTGGAAGCTTTTCGCGATGCCAATGAAAGAAGAGAAAATAATCCCGAGTGGATGATTCTAAAAGTAATTCCGATTATACCACCGGAGTTAAGACCATTGGTGCCACTTGATGGAGGACGTTTCGCTACCTCCGACTTAAATGACCTTTACCGAAGAGTGATAATTCGAAACAATCGTTTAAAAAGATTGGTCGAAATCAAAGCACCGGAAGTAATTCTGCGTAATGAAAAACGAATGTTGCAAGAATCAGTAGATTCATTGCTCGATAATACCAGAAAATCCTCGGCTGTCAAAACAGATAGTAACCGTCCATTGAAATCACTTTCAGACTCTCTGAAAGGAAAACAAGGAAGATTCCGTCAAAACTTGTTAGGTAAACGTGTAGATTATTCCGGACGTTCGGTTATTGTGGTTGGACCTGATTTAGAACTACAAGAATGTGGGTTGCCTAAAGATATGGCAGCTGAATTGTACAAGCCTTTTGTGATTAGAAAACTGATCGAAAGAGGTATTGTTAAAACAGTGAAATCTGCGAAAAAAATCATCGATAGGCGAGAACCGGTGGTTTGGGATATTTTGGAAAATATCATGAAAGGTCACCCGGTGTTGTTGAACCGAGCACCTACCCTTCACCGATTGGGAATTCAAGCTTTCCAACCTAAAATGATTGAAGGTAAGGCAATTCAACTACACCCATTAGCATGTACCGCCTTTAACGCGGACTTTGATGGAGACCAAATGGCAGTTCACTTGCCACTTGGAGCCGAAGCTATCTTGGAAGCTCAACTCTTGATGCTCGCGTCTCATAATATTCTTAATCCGGCAAATGGATCACCTATTACCGTACCTTCACAAGATATGGTTTTAGGACTATATTATATGACCAAGGGAAGAAAATCAAGTGATGAAATCACGATGAAAGGAGAAGGGCAAACATTCTATTCGGCTGAAGAAGTGATCGTTGCTTATAACCAAGGAAGAGTAGATATGAATAGCTACATTAATGTTCGGATTAAGAGCAAAGATGAAGCAGGAACTCCGAAAGCCGAAATTGTTGAAACTACGGTTGGACGTGTTCTATTTAATGAAGTTGTTCCCGAAGAAGTCGGTTATATCAATGAAGTGCTTAACAAAAGAGCACTGAGAGATATTATTGGCAATGTATTGAAGCAAACCGATGTTCCACGTACTGGAGAATTCTTAAACGAGATAAAAAATCTCGGATATGATTTTGCTTTCCGTGGTGGACTATCTTTCTCTTTAGGGGATATTATTATTCCTGAAGAAAAACAAGACTTGGTTGACAAAGCCAATGAACAGGTTGATAATATTGTAGGAAATTACAATATGGGACTGATTACCAATAACGAACGTTATAACCAAGTGATTGATGTATGGACTGCCACTAACGCAGACCTTACTGAAATGGCTATGAAGCGAATCAGTGAAGACAAAGACGGATTCAACTCGGTTTATATGATGCTTGATTCCGGTGCACGAGGTTCTAAAGAACAAATTCGACAGTTGACCGGAATGCGAGGATTGATGGCCAAACCTAAAAAATCTAACACCGGAGGTGATATTATTGAAAACCCAATTCTTTCTAACTTTAAAGAAGGACTTTCAATTTTGGAATACTTTATTTCAACACACGGTGCGCGTAAAGGTCTGGCAGATACAGCTCTAAAAACTGCTGATGCCGGATACCTAACACGAAGACTGGTAGATGTATCACAAGATGTTATTGTTCGTTCAGATGATTGTGGAACATTGCGCGGTATTGCAGTTGAATCCCTTAAGAAGAACGACGAGGTAATTGAAACTTTAGGCGCAAGGATTCTTGGACGTAATGCACTTGATGATATTATTGACCCAACATCCGGAGACCTCTTGGCAGAAGCAGGGCAAATGATTGATGAAGATTTATCTAAGATAATCGACCAATCTGCAATTGAAAAAGTTGAAGTGCGTTCAGCACTTACCTGTGAAGCAAGAGATGGTATCTGTGCAAAATGTTATGGTAGAAACCTAGCTACCGGAAAAGATGTTCAACGTGGAGAAGCAGTGGGAGTTATCGCTGCACAATCTATCGGAGAACCAGGTACACAGTTGACATTGAGAACCTTCCACGTTGGAGGTATTGCAGGAAATATTTCTGAAGAACACCAAGTAACTGCAAATCGTGATGGAATTGCAGAATTTGATGATCTGAAAGTTGTCAAAGGAGAAAATGAAGAAGGAAAAACTGCTAACATTGTAATTTCCAGAACTACAGAATTTAAAATTGTCGATCCAAAAACAGGACTTGCTACAGGACATGCTGTGGTACCGTATGGAGCCGAGCTTTTTGTCAAACCGGGAGCTAAGGTCAAAAAAGGTGATGTGATCTGTAACTGGGACCCTTATAACGGAGTGATTATTTCAGAATTTGCCGGTAAAGTCGCCTTTAAAAATCTTAAAGAAGGAGAAACTTACCAAGTAGAAACTGACGAACAAACAGGATTCCAAGAAAAAGTTATTGTGGAAGCTAAGAAAAAGCGAAGAAAGAAAGTACCTGCACTTCTTATTTTAGATAAGAAAGGAGATACAATCCGCAGCTATAACTTACCTGTTGGAGCTCACCTGATAGTTGATGATAATGAAGAAATCAAAACCGGTAAAATTTTGGTTAAGATTCCACGTAAATCTTCTAAGGCTGGAGATATTACAGGAGGACTCCCAAGAGTTACCGAATTGTTTGAAGCGCGTAATCCATCCAACCCGGCGGTGGTCAGTGAGATTGATGGAGTGGTTTCGTTTGGTAAAATTAAACGAGGAAACCGCGAAGTTATCGTCGAATCCAGATTTGGAGATGTCAAGAAGTATTTAGTCAAACTCTCAAACCAGATTTTGGTACAAGAAAATGACTATGTTCGTGCGGGAATGCCATTGTCTGATGGTGCTATTACGCCAAAAGATATTCTAAACATTGAAGGACCAAGCGCTGTTCAACAATACTTGGTCAATGAGGTGCAAGAAGTTTATCGCTTACAAGGTGTGAAGATTAATGATAAGCACTTTGAAGTAGTCGTACGTCAGATGATGCAGAAAGTACAGATCCAGGATCCGGGAGATACATTATTCTTGGAAAACCAACTTGTACATAAAAATGATTTTATCGAGGATAACAATAATATTTTCGGTAAAAAAGTAGTCGAAGACGCTGGAGATAGTGAAATCTTCAAACCGGGTAAAATTGTTACTGCCCGAGAATTGAGAGATGAAAACTCTGTCCTTAGACGAGAAGATAAAAAACTCGTAGAAGCAAGAGATGCTGATCCAGCAACAGCTAAACCTATCCTGCAAGGTATTACAAGAGCTGCTTTGAAAACTAAATCATTTATCTCGGCAGCATCCTTCCAAGAAACTACTAAAGTGCTCAACGAAGCGTCTGTTAGTGGTAAGGTAGATCACCTTGAAGGATTGAAAGAAAATGTAATTGTGGGACACAGAATTCCGGCAGGAACTGGTTTACGTGAATACAATGACATTATCGTAGGCTCTAAACAAGAGTTTGAAGAAATGATGAAGGAAAAACAAGAGGTTAATTTAAACTAATTGTTCTAATCAAATAAAAGTCCTTGTGCCGTGATGGACAAGGACTTTTTTTATATCTTATAAACCAACTTTAACACCGGAAAAAATGAGTAATCAACCAAAATCAAAAAAGAAAAAATTAAATATTGAAATCGATGAAGAAACTGCGCAAGGACAATACAGCAACTTGGCGGTAGTCAATCATTCCCCTTCAGAATTTGTGGTAGATTTCGTAAATATTATGCCGGGATCACCTAAAAACAAAGTGAAATCAAGAATTATATTGACTCCTCAACACGCTAAAAAACTTTTAAAAGCTTTAAAAGGAAATATCGATAAGTTTGAGAAAAAACATGGTGAAATTCAAGATTACGGAAAACAAACTATTCCGCTTAATTTCGGTCCAACAGGACAAGCTTAAATATGAAGCTACGTACAAAAATGAAAATCCCATTATTCCGGTTAGGAGATAATGGGATTTTGTTATTTCAAAATTAAATTTTGTGTTGGCAAAGATTGAACCACCAAAAGCAGATGGTTAATCTCTGAAACTCTGTGAAGTCCAATGCTTATATTTTTGTTTTCTAACTCTTCTCATAAATTCGTGTATTTCTTTGCGATCTGCTTTTAATTTTAAAAAATAATGATCGATAAAAAAAGTATATTGCTGCGCTTGTCCCTTATTCAGTTTTAATTTGTAAAAAGGAATTACCAACGCATAAGGTTCCATATTTGCTTGAAATCTTATCAGAACACCATCCTCTCGAATCTCAACATTACAGGTGTTCAGCCCTTCATTTAAAACAAGTAGATTGATAATCTCTACATTGGCTTCATTGATAACAAGCAATCCTGAATCCACCCCGCCTATCTCTTGACGAGTTTTCAAATCAAAAGATTTACCAATTGCTTGCTCTATGCGTTCTTGGTTTTCAGGGGAATTATTTGATAAATTTAGTAACATTTGTTTTTCTTTAAATATAAGGATAATCAAAGGTAATATTATTTCTTATAGCATAATTTTCACATTAAAATTTATTTAGCGAACAAGTAGTAGATAATCTGTGTTTTGACCCCTTCTTCATCGTCATTAAAACACGGATCAATAATTTTTAAAGTATCTTTGTCATTTAAAATTTTATAAAATGAATATCGAGCAAATTCTTACTGAAAAAGCCAAAGAAATCCTGAAGAAAAAGTACAATGTTGAAATCGAAAATTTCGAGTTTCAAGCTACCCGAAAAGATTTTGAAGGAGATATCACCTTGGTGGTTTTTCCATTGCTCAGACATATTAAAGGAAATCCTGTAAAAATAGGAGAGGAGTTGGGAGTTGCCTTCAAAGAAGAACTCGATCAAATCAAAGACTTCAATGTCATTCAAGGTTTCCTCAATTTGACATTTGAAGATCAGTATTATTTGGAGTTTTTCAATCGGATAAAAAATGAAGAATTTGGAATTAAAAATATCACTGAAGATGCTCCGGTGATTATGGTTGAATATTCTTCACCTAATACCAACAAACCTTTACATTTAGGACATATCAGGAATAATTTATTGGGATATTCCGTAGCCGAGATTCTCAAAGCAACCGGGAATAAAGTATATAAAACTCAAATTATCAATGACCGTGGAATTCATATTTGTAAAAGTATGGTGGCCTGGCAAAAATTCGCTGAAAAAGATGCGTCCGGTAATCCGGAAACACCTGAAACAGCTGATATGAAAGGAGATAAATTTGTCGGTAAATATTATGTCAAATTCGATGTAGAATATAAAAAACAGATAGCCGAATTAGTAGCGCAAGGAGTTTCAGAGAAAGAAGCAGAGAAACAAGCGCCGTTAATTTTGGAAGCCCAAGAAATGCTCAAGCGATGGGAGGCCGGAGATCAAGAAACAATCGATCTTTGGAATACGATGAACAGCTGGGTTTATAAAGGTTTTGAAAAGACATATAAAAGCTTGGGTGTAGACTTTGATAAGAATTATTATGAAAGTGATACTTACCTTTTAGGTAGAGATATCGTCGAAAAAAATTTAGAAAAAGGAATATTTTTTAAAAAAGATGATGGTAGTATTTGGATTGATCTGACCGAAGAAGGGTTAGATGAAAAATTATTGTTGAGAGCAGATGGCACAGCGGTTTATATGACTCAAGATCTCGGAACGGCCATACAGCGTGTAGAAGACTTTGATATCGATGGAATGGTTTATACCGTGGGCAACGAACAGGATTATCATTTTAAAGTTCTGTTTGCCATCTTGCAAAAACTGGGCTATAAATGGGCTGAAAATCTCTATCATTTGAGTTATGGAATGGTAGATTTGCCAAGCGGGAGAATGAAAAGTAGAGAAGGAACCGTGGTGGATGCAGACGACCTTATGGAAGAAATGGAACAAACTGCTAAACGAATCTCTTCGGAATTAGGAAAATTGGATGGTTATACAGAAAAGGAAAAAAAAGCTTTGTACAAAACCATCGGAATGGCTGCGTTGAAATATTTTATCTTAAAAGTAGATCCAAGGAAAGGAATGATGTTTGACCCTGAAGAATCTGTAGATTTTCAAGGTGATACCGGAACTTTTATTCAATATACCTATGCGCGGATTCAATCTATTATAAGAAAAGCCGATTTTGATTATGACCGAGAAATACAAGAATACACACTTGATGAAAAGGAAAAGTCTTTGCTAAAACAATTGGAAGTCTTTCCGCAGACTTTAGAATTAGCAGCAAAACAATACAGTCCGGCTATAGTGGCAAATTATACTTATGATTTGGTAAGAGCATTTAATTCGTTTTATCAAAATGTAAGCATTCTTGGAACGGAAGATCAGCAAGAGAAAATATTTAGAGTTCAACTTTCCAAAAAAGTAGCCGAAGTGATTAAAACTGCTTTTGGTCTTTTGGGAATCGATGTCCCGGAAAGAATGTAATTGTTCGGTTTAAAATGAAGAAAGTTTAAAAAATCCGCTTTTCATTTTCTTTAACTTCATTTTTTGGAAAGATACTTGTTGGAAATTTGACTTTCTTTATTACCTTGTAGTCTCAAAATCTTATTTTATGACTACACCTGGTGAAATAGACGTTTTAGACCTTAATTTTTTAGCGGAATCCCATGTGATTGCTAATTACTTAATCGAGTCTGATGATGGGCTAATCTTGATTGAAACCGGCCCTGAAACTACTTTTGAAAATTTAAAATCCGCTATTGCAAAAGTGGGTTATGATTGGAAAGATGTAAAACATGTTTTCCTGACCCACATTCATTTTGACCATGCCGGCGCAGCATGGAAGTTTGCGGAAAACAATGCGAAGATTTATGTGCACCCCATAGGTCTGCCTCACATGAGCAATCCGGAAAAGTTATGGAATTCTGCCAAAAGAATCTATAAAGACGATATGGAAGTGCTTTGGGGGGAGATGAAACCTATTGATGATAACTTGCTTATCCCAGCTGAGGACGGAGATGAATTCAAAATAGGAGAATTTAATATCAAAACGCATTATACTCCGGGCCATGCGATTCATCATAATGCATACCAAATAGGAGAGATTGTCTTCACCGGAGATGTGGCCGGAGTAAAAATCAATGACGGTCCAGTTGTACCTCCTTGTCCACCACCCGATATCGATTTAAAAGCTTGGGAAGATTCAATCAAAAAACTCAGACAAATCGACTCCGAAACAATGTATTTAGCACATTATGGACCGGTTACCGATATTGCTGAACATTTAGATGCGTTAGAAAAAATGCTCAAAGATTGGGCTTTATGGATCAAGCCGTATTATGATGTCGATGCTTCCCCAAAAGAAATAACCCCGAAATTTGTTGAATACACGCAAAAACAGCTAAGAGAATCAGGTGTCGATCAAGCTGATATTGAAAAATATGAAAAAGGAAACCCTTCGTTTATGTCCGTTACCGGACTGATGCGGTATTGGAAACTCAAAGAACAAGGGCGATTGTAGATATAAAAACCCGTAGGGTGAAATTACATGATTTTGCAAAACAGATTTCGTTCAATAGAACAAAACAAATTGTTTATACGAATGGATCAATAATGTCACCCCGCTGGGGTTTTACAACGACCTCGTCAATTTCTCAAAAACCCCGTTAGGGGGTGGAAGGATTATAAAAAATAAAGGCCCGTCAGGAAAATAACCCCAGCGGGGTGAAACAGCATGATTGTGGAAAACTTGATTTCGTTCTACCCAACAAAACCCAACTGTTCAAAACGGATGAATCAATAATGTCATCCCTACGGGATTTTTTGGATGGATTTATACGTTGATATCTATAATAATATCACCCCGCTGGGG
>DATGSA010000289.1:0-2817 GCA_035303085.1 Flavobacteriaceae bacterium | reverse complement strand
TTCCTGATGTTTTTCAAATAAATCTGCAAAGTAAGTTTTAACTACGTGCCCAAAAATAATCGGATCGCTCACTTTCATCATCGTGGCTTTTAAGTGCACGGAAAACAAGACATCTTTTTCGTTTGCATCCTTTATTTCCTGCTCCAAGAAATTTACAAGCGCCTTTTTATTCATGACGGTAGCGTCAATAACTTCATCTTGTAAAACTTTCAGATTCTCTTTTAAAACCGTTTGATTTCCTTGCGCATCCGTGAAAGTGATTTTTAAAGTATCCGCTTTGGATAGGGTAGTGGATTTTTCATTGTGAAAAAAGTCACCCGAATCCATGGTTGCCACATGACTTTTGCTGTCCGCTGTCCAAGCTCCCATTTTGTGAGGATTCTTTTTAGCATAGTTCTTCACCGCTTTCGGGGCGCGTCTATCGCTGTTTCCTTCGCGAAGCACAGGATTTACGGCACTTCCTTTTACTTTGTCATATCGTTTTTGAATTTCTTTTTCTTCCTCAGTTGTCGGGTTCATGGGGTAATTAGGAATGTTGTAACCTTGACTCTGAAGTTCCTCAATTGCTGCTTGAAGTTGTGGCAATGAAGCACTGATGTTAGGAAGTTTGATAATATTTGCCTCCGGTTTTTTTGCCAATTCTCCCAATTCCGATAAATCGTCATTGATGCGTTGATCTTCTTGAAGATATTCCGGAAAAACAGCTAGAATTCTTCCCGATAGTGAAATGTCACGACTTTCTACGGTAATGTCCGCCGTATTTGCATAGGCGCGAACGATGGGTAAAAAGGAATGCGTGGCCATTGCCGGAGATTCATCTGTTTTTGTGTATATAATCACAGGAGTTTTTTTCATAACAATAGAATTTATACAATCTGATTTTTAATGATTAACGATATATTCAAAGTCTTGCAAAGATAATGAATATAGTGGGTAAAAGGAATATGATATCGGTCAGGTTTGGAAATATTTAAAATAAAAAAGCCATATCAAAGTAGTAAAAACTACAAACTGATATGGCTTTCTGTGTAAACATTTAAAATTGACTGTAAAAAGTGCAATTTCGAGTTATTGGATAAACTCGGATGGTTTACACGATTTGGATAATTCTGAAATTAAGACTTTAATAAAAAAGCTTTCAAAATCATCCCTTTTCTGATCTCGATGTTAATAATCTAAAGATCGTGAACATCTCAGGCAATCAGAAAAAATAAAGTAACGTTCTTAACAAAGAAGGTAATGTGACTTACCAAATTATAGATTAAAATTAATTAAATAAGAACGCTACTTCTTTCAATACATTCAACTTTTAATGAACTTGATGATGCTAAAGTACACAAAACATGCTGACGATGCAATTTTTTAACACAATTAAAGCAAACATGTTTTAAACATCGGTTATCAACAAATGTGAATAAAAAAAGCCTTGTAAAAACAAGGCTTAGCAGAGTTATTAACAAGGCTGTTAATTTCTTTTCTCTTTAATACGTGCTTTTTTACCGGTAAGTTCACGGAAATAATAAATACGTGCACGTCTTACACTTCCTTTTTTGTTAACCTCTATTCGTTGAAGCGCAGGCATATTGATAGGGAAAATTCTTTCCACCCCGATGGTGCCACTCATTTTACGAATAGTAAATGTTTTTGTTTTTCCGGTTCCTTTTACTTGAATTACCACACCGCGAAAAAACTGAGTACGCGTTTTGTCTCCTTCACGGATTTCGTAATAAACAGTTATGGTGTCTCCTGCTCCAAATTCAGGGAAATCTTTTTTTTCGACGAACTCGTCTTCTACAAATTTTATTAAAGCTTCCATTTTATGTAGATAATATGATTATTTTTAAAGCAACATGCACGGTTCTCGCCAGAGGTTGAATTAAAAGTGGGGCAAAAATACTCAAAAACCAATAGGTTGCAAAATTTTAAATGCTTTATTTGACAAGCTTCCTTCAAAAGTTTAAAAAGATTGTAGCTGCTTTAATCTTCTAATCTTTTCAATAAATCGGGACGACGTTTTTGAGTATGCTTCACAGCTTGTTCTTCTCTCCAAGATTCAATTTTCTGTGCATTGCCGCTCAACAAGATGTCGGGAACCTTCCAACCTTTGTAATTTGCTGGTCGCGTATAGATGGGCGGTGCTAACAAATTGTCCTGAAACGAGTCGGTGAGTGCACTTGTTTCGTCGCCGAGAACTCCCGGAATCAGTCGAATCACGGCATCACAAACGACAGCGGCAGCTAGTTCTCCGCCGGTTAAAACAAAGTCTCCGATGGAAATTTCACGCGTAATAAGATGATCGCGTACCCGCTGATCCACTCCCTTATAATGACCACAAAGCAGAATAAGATTTTCTTTTAAGGAAAGCTCGTTAGCTGTTTGCTGATTAAATTGGTCACCATCGGGCGTCATATAAATAACTTCATCGTAATCGCGTTCTGCTTTTAAAGCACTGATGCATTTATCGATGGGCTCAATCATCATGACCATCCCCGATCCGCCTCCGAATTGATAATCGTCGGTTTGTCGGTATTTATTGGAAGCATATTCCCTCAAATTGTGAAAATGCACTTCGACCAAATTGTTTTCGATAGCACGTTTTAAAATGGATGATTCAAAAGTACTGTGTAACAGTTCCGGAAGAACGGTGATGATATCTATTCGCACGATTAATTTTTGGTTAAAATAAAAAAGGTTTGGCATAAAGCCAAACCCTTTATTATATGAAAATAGTGTTTAGTAATACGTATAGCGTCTTACTTGTGCCACATATTTGGCAAGACGAATCACTTGATGACTATAGCCGTATTCGTTGTCATA
>DATGSA010000288.1:0-5416 GCA_035303085.1 Flavobacteriaceae bacterium | reverse complement strand
CCCGATAAAAATATTTTGAGAAATGAGCCTGATGTATTGACTCAATCTCTGCACTAAAGCCTATTTTTTTGTCCAAAACATTAATCCTTTTTGATACTTTATTAAGTAGTTTTATTTCTGACTCATATCCATGAAGAGTCCAAGAAAGGGATTTCGGAGTATATAAATAGTGGTAATTACATTGATCAATCAAAATCATTTTCTCTATAAACTGAAAATAATCTAGAAAGAATAGTAAGTCTTCCCCATATTTTAAATCTTCAACAAATTTTATGGATTTTTCTTCAATTATTTTTCTATTATATAACTTACAAACTGCATATGGCCAGGTACTAATCAATCTTAAAGAATAAAACAAATTTGAAAATTCATTACTATCGTAAATCCCTAAAGGAAGTTTTCTTATTTTCTTCTCATTTTTTGGACGATGTAAAATAATCCCCTGCATAACTACTGTCTCCTTCGGTTCTTTTTCCAAAAGGAAGAATGATTCTAAATATTTAGGTTCCACAAAATCATCAGCATCAATAAAAGTAATGTACTGCCCATTGGCTTCATCTATTCCTTTATTTCTTGCAGCGGAAGGCCCTTTGTTTTCTTGATGAAATACTTTTATGTTTTTATGAGCAGCAACATATTCCTCACAGATATCACCTGATTTATCAGTACTGCCATCATTAATTAAAATGATTTCAAAATCTTGAAAAGTTTGGCTTAAAATACTGTCCAAGCATTTTTTAAGACCTTGTTCCTCTTGATAAACGGGCATTATTATGCTGATTTTGTACGACATTATCGATTTTATCTTAATATGCAATGATAATATAATTTTCCGTATTATCTTCAATTAAAGGCACCTCGCGTTCTTCAATTCTCAGCAATAACATTACTCGTTTTGAGGTTATGTAGGAAGTCAGCAACTTTTTCACCCTGGAACTCAACAAGTTTTTTGCTTCCGTATTTATTAATGTGCCTTTCATCATAATACATTAGCGTATCGTTAAAAAAGGGAGCATTTTTAAAAAAAACTGGTTGTCTTCAATATCTAAAAGATGAAAATTAGGTTTCTTTTGAAGAATGACTAATAACAATGAATCCATAACGGGTTCCTTGATTTTTTCATTATTTAATAGTTTGTATGTTAAAAGAGTTTTCAGTAAAAGAAAAATTAAACTAAATGTTTTTTTGAGGTTTTTCACTGAAAAATGGAGATAGGAAGTAATCTTTAATCCTATTTTATTACTTCTCCGATCATTTTTATTTGGTTATCATTTAATTTAGTTTTCCATTTATCGAGAGAATTTGTCTTGATTTTTTCAACATTAAATTCGTTGGTTACTTCCAAGAAAGTGGAAAGTTCTCCAAGAATAAATGCAGGATTAATCATAAATTCATCGTATTTAATCAATTGGAGATTAATATAAAATAAAACAAATAAATGCTTCTGTTGTTTTAAATTAAATTTTACAAATTATTTTGAACCACTTTCTTTATTTTAGCTTTTAAAATCATCGGCAGCAATGAGTAGGTCGTTAATTAAAATAAGGCAGCGTGATATAATCCGGGTTATTTTTAATGCTTTCCATTTCCTTTTCATAAATAGGCATTGAATCAAACCGCTCTTTTAATGATATATCCACCGGGTTAGGTAATAGAGCGCAAATGAAATTAGCGGTTTGACCAAAATGTCGGTTAGTTTTTATATTTATTCTTCTCCGCCGGATTTTTCCACGAAATATTTGGTTTACAATATAATGGAATTTGACAATATTCTTCTTGGAGGCTGCATTCCTTTTGCCCTCATAAAATTGAAGCTTTTCGCAAGGAATTGTTTCATCGCTAATTTGATTGATTAAGGCACAAAATATATTATCTGCATTAGTTTTGTAATCTTCAAAGCTCCAGACTATCGGGTTGGTAAATGTTTGATTTAAAGCATTTATGATAGCCGACCAGCGTGGAGTTTGAAAGTCTAAATTTTCCGCTGATTCAGAGAGTTTGATATTTGTATAACCATACTTAAGTTGCCACTTATAGGCTGAATTAATAAAGTCATTATAGTTTCGAGTAACATAAACAGGAGTGACCTCATGGTCTTTGAGTATATCTTTGTAAATAATAATCAGCTCTTCTGCGTTAGGATAGATTGTTTTTAATTTATGGTGATTCATATCACCAAAAGGACCTTCATAGGAAATGATTGCTTTATCATAACCTTTGATGCCTTCGTTGATGATTTGCCTTATTTCATCGCTGGCTTTTACTATATCGTAGTCTTCTTTTTTGTATTTTCTGCGTAGGTGGATCATTTTTGAAGATAATCCTTTATAGTTTTGGAGATCGATATATTTAATGCCTTTGGACGCTAAATATTTTTCATTAAGCTTTAGGTTGTATTGTAAATGTTTCGAAGCCGTTTTATGCGCTCCGCAATGAAAAAGAATTTTTGCCATTTGAATTTTATTTGTCTTATTAATTTCTAACTAAAACACATTGTATGCTATCAGATTTTAAAATCATTTGTGTTAAATTAAGTTTAAGGAAAAACGATGTAATCGGAACTCTCCTTAATTTCAGTTGTTTCTTTTTGATAAGATGGAATAGTATCGAACTTGGTTTCTAATGTTATATCTATAGGGTTTGGCAATAAGTTGCCAAAAAAAACATTGGATTCATTAAAATACTTATTTATTCTGTATTTTGCTCTTTGGCGATTTTTTGTTCCCAACCATCGATTTGCTGTATAATGAAGTTTGATGATGTTTTTACCTGAAGCTGAATTTCTCTTCCCTTCAAAGATTTTTAGTTTGTCAGGTGATGTTTTCTCGTCACTAATTTCATTAATTAAAGTGCTTAAAATTTCATTAGACTTGCTTTTATAATCCTCAAGCGTCCAAACGATAGGTCTCGAATATGTTTGATTTAAGGCTTTTAGTATTTCCGTCCATCGAGCAGAATTTAATTCTAATTGCGCTGAAAATTCAGAAAATTTTATTCTTATTTCATCATATTGGAGCAACCATTTGTAAGCTGAAGTAATGAAATCATTATAATTTCGAATTGCAAAAGCGGGAATTACTTCATGGCCTTGCAGGATGTCTTTGTAGATTTTCATCAATGTTTCTGCATCGGGATAAACGGTTTTTAAATTATAATGATTCATACTGCCAAAAACACCTTCATAAGAAATGATTGCTTTGTCATACCCCTTGATACTGTCATTTATGATTTGTCGGATTTCATTCATTATTTTGTTGGCATCAAAGTCCTCATTGTTGAATTCTTGGCGTAAACGAATCATTTTTTCACCTAAACCGCGATGATACTTAAGTTTGATATATTTTACCCCTATCGCCTCCAAATACTCCTTATTAAGATGTAAATTATGTTGTAAGTGCGAAGAAGCCGTTTTATGCGCCCCACAATGAAAAATAATTTTCGCCATTTGAACTTTATTTAAACTCTAAAAAATCATATTTATCTTATCACTTTACACAATCATCCCCGCTGCCACGGTTTCTTTGGTGTTTTCATCGATTAGAATCAGACTACCGGTGTGGCGGTTGTCTAAATAAGGGTCGGTCATTAAAGCTTGACTGGCACGAACGGTAACGCGAGCGATGTCGTTCATTTTCAAACTTTGCTCTTCCTGGATACGGTCGTAAGTATTGATGTCAATTTTATAGACCACCTCCTTAATCATCGCGATCTGTTCGTTGGTGGTGTGTCTTAGGGTGTATTTGGCTCGTGGTCTTGAAGGCTTGTCGTTCAGCCAGCACAGCATCATATCAAATTCTTGTTGCGCTTCGGGTTGGTTTCCGGTTTTCACAATCATATCACCGCGACTGATATCAAAATCATCTTCCAAGGTCATAGCTACAGACATCGGCGCATAAGCTTCTTCAATATCCTCCTCTTCTTTATTGATCGATTTTATTTTGGAGGTAAATCCTGAAGGCAATACCGTCACCTCATCGCCCACGCGATAAATTCCACTGGCAATCCGTCCGGCATAACCGCGGTAGTCTTCAAATCCTTTGCGTTGGGGACGCAAAACAGTCTGCACCGGAAAACGCGCATCAATTTTGTTGATATCGCTACTGATGTGTAGGGTTTCCAATTCGTGTAACAGTGGCGCTCCCTGAAACCACGGCATATTTTTAGAGCGGTTCACTACATTGTCTCCGTGAAGGGCACTAATCGGAATAAACCGAATGTCTTTAATGTTGAGTTTGGAAGCGATCTTTTCAAATTGCTTTAAAATATCATAATACACTTCTTCTTTATAATCGACCAAATCCATTTTATTGACACAGACCAAAAGGTGCGGAATGTTCAATAAAGAGGCGATAAAGGCGTGTCGTTTGGTTTGTTCGATTACGCCATTGCGCGCATCGATAAGAATCACTGCAGCATTAGCTGTTGAAGCGCCGGTTACCATATTTCGGGTATATTCGATATGCCCGGGGGAGTCGGCGATGATAAACTTTCGTTTTGGCGTATTGAAATAGCGATAAGCCACATCAATGGTGATGCCTTGTTCGCGTTCATCCCGCAAGCCATCGGTAAACATGGCTAAATCTACTTGGTCATGCCCTTTTTTCTTACTGGTTTTCTCGATCGATTCAAATTGATCTTCAAAAATAGATTTCGAATCATACAGCAAGCGCCCAATAAGCGTACTCTTGCCATCATCGACACTTCCACAAGTGGTGAATCTTAATAGTTGGTTGTTGTTTATGTTCATGGTTTATGTTTTAAAATATCTTTGTAAATTGAATTAAGTTATCAGGTTTTAAAATAATATTACGCGGATTGTCGCGAATTTTGGCGAATTAACGCGAATTCTTTGTGTTCACAATTCTTTTATATTCGAGGGAAGGTTTTCCGAAATTTACAAGCATGCCTAATTTCTTACGTGTTGCCTTTAGGTAATTGTTCAATTGTTTATAGAATCCTTTGGGCATAAATGATACCGCCTTGGTTTCCAAAACAATTTTATCATAACAGATAAAGTCTGCTTTATAATATTTCTTCAATTTTTTCTTCTCATAATATATAGGGAGTTTTACTTGCCTTTTAAAATCAATACCCTGCTTGGTAAACTCTTCTGCCAGAGCTTCTTCATAGACGGCTTCCAAAAACCCGGGTCCCAAAGCTCGATGCACTTTCATGCAAGCCCCAATAATCTTATAAGATTCCTCTTTGTATATGATTTTGGTGTTTTCCATTTATATTGATCTTTAGACTAATAATTCGCGTAAATTCGCTTTAATTCGTATATAATTCGCGTAACTAAAAGTAACCTAATTTTTTTCTATCCTCCATCGCTGCTTCGGAGCGTTTATCGTCGGAGCGGTTGCCGCGTTCGGTTTGTCTCATGGTGGCCACTTCTTTGGTGATCTTTTCTAAGGTG
>DATGSA010000287.1:0-6879 GCA_035303085.1 Flavobacteriaceae bacterium | reverse complement strand
TTGATTAATTTATAATCTTCAGGATCAGGAATATTGGACCAAGGCACTTCCAAAATAGTTTCTTCCCCGGGTTTTATCGAAGGAATATTTACTGTTCCAATAGTATCTCCTTTTAAAGCATTTCCCGGTTGTATATATTCTCCTCCCATATAATCTTCCGGCCAACTCATTGAAGACGCTGCTTTAGTCCAGTAAAGTTTAAGCTGATCATCTTCAGAAGAAGGATCACACCCTATATTCTTAACCCGAACATAAACATAACTCTGTCCATTGGGCTCATATTCTACATTTTCATATTCTTCTATTCCGTCCGGTTGATTCCTCACCCAAATATCAGGACTGTTCCAAAATATTTCTGTTGTTTCGTTGGGTTCTTCGCCAATGTCTTCTTCATTATCGCGAACCATTAAATCAACTTTTCTCGGCATATCATCAAAATCATACCCATATTCATCAAAGTACTTGGCCATTTTCACGGCTTTGTATGCGTTAAGACGACCTAATTCAATAGAAAGTTTATCATCGGCCGGACCAAAATATTCCTCATTATGAGGGATAGTATCTATTCTATCCGCTGTGAATTTTAAAATATCTTTCACTTCAACGGCAGTGAGATTAGGATTAGCAGCCAACATTAAAGCAGCTGTCCCTGAAACTATTGGAGCAGAGATAGAAGTTCCACTACCATATTTAGTATAAGTATCAATCCCATCAGAATCATTAGCATATTTTCTGGAATTAGTTGCTCTATAAACCCTATGTCCAGGTGCTGCAATATCTATTTTATCATTTAAATATTCATGATTTAAACGTCCTAACTGTTCATTACTACAACAAATAGCACCATTCCTCCAAAGCACATCTTTTAAAAGTGAATCTGCGGCAGTTGTATTAATCGGATCAACATTTGCGCGATCATATCGACTTCCTACAGACGTAACTGATATTACACTTTCAAAAGAAGCGGGATAAGCCCTAAATCGATTTACTTCATTTTTCCAACCACCCGGAAATCTAGGTTCGCCATTAGCTTTTGTTGCTGTAATATGGCTTTTATTACCCACTGAAGCCACTAAAACAATATTGTATTGATCTCTAAGACATCGATGAAATTTGGCATCAGAATGGTTTTCATCCAGAAATTCATAAAAACTATTATCTGTGTCTCTATCTTTTAAGCCGCCATAACTCATATTTATCACTCTTAAATTTTTATTATTAGTTAAACTCCATTTTATTAAATCTCTAAGAGGATCTCGTCCATAATGAGGATAACGGCCAACTAATTTTGTTTTATAACCAATACTTGCTGTACCCTTATTATTATCTGTATTTCCAGCAATTAGGCTGGACGTTTCAATTCCATGTTTATATCTTAATTCACTACCTCCAGATGGTGAACCTTTAACCAATATCGTATCAAATTTGCCTTGTAATTCCTTATGAATCTCTGAAAAATAAGAATCTGACACACCTACTAAAACATCAGGATCCCCCTTTGTCAGTTCCCAAGCACAAGGCGCTTGAATCAAATCCAAATAATCATTTCTTATTGTATCGCCAGGAGATTCATATTGATTCGATTCATCGAACGTAGGGATATAATAATCATTAGGTAAATCATTGGAAGCTAATTCATATTTTATTGGAAATTCTACTTTTTTAATTAACGGACTTACGGTTAATCTATTTGTACCAACAGGAGAATCAAGTTTTAAAATGAAAACTTTATCCAAACCATACTCCTCACAAAGACTAAGGCCTCCAAAAGCCTCTTCATAGTTGAGGATTTGAAAATTATCAAAAATAGAATTTAATTGAGGATCCGAAAACTCCAGTTCTATATATTTCCCGTTTTGCGTTTGATTAATAGGCGTTAAATCAGCTTTATTATAAGCTTCCAAATAAAACTCATCTCCTATTTGCGCAAAACTCCCAAAAGGAATCATTAAAATAATTATAAGAAATAAACCTAATGTGTGCGGTGTGCGGTGTGCGGTGTCATAATAAAGAAAATTAGAATGTTAACAAATCAAAAGGCAAGTTTAACCATCGAATATCTTCGAATATAAAACATATTCTTAGTAAAAACAAAATAAAACCAACTAAAAACTAAAATCATTTAATATTTGCAATAATTATTCAAACAGTTTAGAAGAAATTAAATTGAAAACTTAAATAATAAATCTAAAGACAAACCAAACTTTAAAGCAATAGAAATATATTCATTTTTTCACCAACCACCCCATCTTAATCGCTTTCTCGTTTAAACGGAATTGGCAGATTACACGCCTTCCGAAACTTATTCCAAAAAGTACAACGCGAGATCCTGAACAAACTTGTGCTGAGCGAAGTCGAAGTATCGAAGTATTCAAAATGACAAGTAGAAGTGTTCGTTGTGAAAACTCAGTTCATTCCAAAAATGAAACCTCAAATCAATATTCAAAAGAAAATTATTTCGTAAGTTTGATTAGTAAAACCATGAGAGATGGATATTCCAACACGAAAAATAGAGTTTGTTCAAAAGTTTCTGAAACTTCAGGATGAAGAACTTATTTCTAAACTTGAAAAATTAATGAAAAAGGCAAATAATCCAGAAATGGATAAGTAATATAAGCCTTTTACCGAGAAAGAACTAAATGAACGAATAGCCAAATCCGAAGATGACTTTAAACACGGTCGATATAAATCAACTGATGAACTTTTAGAAAAATATTAATCGGTGGAATATAAAGTTATTTGGTCAAGATTTGCCGAACAACAAGTAGATGAGATCTTTGAATTCTATAAATTAAGATACTTCTCACAATCTTCCTTCAAAATTTTGTCGCTTGAAATAAGAATCAATTTATGACTGGGTTCTTTACTCTTTCTCTCGATAACCCGCTACTAAATCCTCAGCTAATCGCTGCATATCCTTTTTATCCTCTTCGCCGGCATTCAATTTAAACTTAACCACTTCTCCCGCTCTATGCGCATTTACTTTAAGGAGTTGTTTATCAAAATCATCAACGGATTTACAGTAATAATCGTAGATCGGATCGCCGGAGCCGAAAACACCGTAAACTTTTCCACTTAAATCGACTTGTAGCAAATCATAATAGAAATCCTCCATTTCATCCGGTAAATTTCCATGAGCGCCATAAGTGTAGGTGCCGATTACGCAAATATCGTATTCCAAAAATTCCTTCGGATAACCTCCCAGACAATGTCGGCGGGTTACTTCCACTCCTTTCTGCTGTAACAACCCCTCCAAGTAAACCGCCATTTCTTCGGTACATCCGGTTAAGCTGGCATATACGATTAGTGCTTTGGGCATGATTTCGGGAATTTTCGAGTTAGTATTCAATCTTAATCAACAAATATAAGAAATACAGCGTTTTGTATTAAGAGATATTTTAGATAAAGCTAAAGTTTAGATTTTCATTGTTTCACCTGTTATACTTAATTATCTTTGCAAGCAAAATTTCATACCCTTGCCACCAATAAAAAATTCAAAAAAGAAGAAAGCCGTAGCCATTTGGTTATTAGTCGGTGTTGCCATGATTATCATTCAAGTGATTATTGGCGGCGTAACCCGACTGACAGGTTCGGGACTTTCTATCACAGAATGGAAGCCAATCGTAGGGACGCTACCGCCGTTAAATAAAGAACAATGGCTGGAAGCTTTTGCGGCTTACAAGGAAATCGCGCAGTTTAAACACCTCAATAACCACTATGATCTTTCAGATTTTAAATTCATTTTTTATTGGGAGTGGTTTCATCGGATTTGGGCGCGGTTATTAGGCGTGGTGTTTGCGATTCCCTTTATCTATTTTCTGATTAAAAAATACATTACAAGGGATATGATTCTGCCTTTGGTAGTGCTTTTTCTACTCGGTGGATTCCAAGGATTTATCGGATGGTATATGGTGCAAAGCGGACTTTATGGTTCTGAATTACTCAATGTAAGTCACATTCGCTTATCGATTCACTTTATCGCAGCTTTGGTATTATTGGTTTATACGTTGTGGTTTGCCTTAAAATTATTGATCCCCGAGAAAAAACTCATTCGCGATTCCGGTACGAGAAATTACTTTCTGTGGTTGCTGGGAGTACTCACTGTTCAATTATTTTACGGGGCATTTATGGCAGGGATGCATGCGGCAAAATTTGCACCTACTTGGCCTAAAATAAACGGAAAATGGATTCCAAGAAACCTTATGGAACAGCATTGGATTAATGATGCTATCAACGTTCAATTTGTACACCGGGGAATTGCCTACATTTTGGTCATTATGATATTTATCGGTTTTTATAAAACCCTCAATTTGGTCAAGGATAAAAAATCTTCTCTGTTGGAAAAATTTCATATTTGGCCTATCATTATAATCACTATACAAATATTTCTTGGGATTTATGCGCTATACAGTGTCCAATACATCGAAAAAGGAAGATTTGGTATTTATGAAACCCTGGCCGAACTCCATCAGATTTTTGGAATGGGATTGTTGATGTCTATTGTTGTTATTCTCTATCTTATTAGAGGCGATAAGTATAGACTTGCAAAAACATAGAAATTTGGTGGTTTGGTAGTTGGTTCGTCGGTTAAGCTCGTAATTACGTTGAGTTAATTAAAAAATTGAATTGCATTTACTGGAGTTGGAGTTCTGGAGGGGAGAAAGTTTTCGACTCCAAACTGCGCTGCATTTGTATGGGGTTATTGTTGTTGAACTCCTTCGGAATTCTTTGGGAATTGTAGGAATCGGCGTTGTCCATCCCTTTGATAAGGCGTTCTTTCTGGGCTATGGGCAAAAATCAATAAGAAGAATATCTGATTTAATGAAAACTTTAATGCCCTAATGCTTTAAAAAAACTCTGTGGATTTCGTGGAAAACTTTGCGAAACTCAGTGGTTAGATAAAATTGCTGACTATTACAGCATTAAAATCACGTGAGACTTTTAGTACCGCAAAATAGTTGTACACCTCTATCACTTCCAACCAAGGTTCGTTGTTGCGGATAGACACTTACCCATCCTATTGTGATTACGTGATTAGTAGGATTTGGTGGAAGTAATTTTAAACTACTTCTACCTCCCTCCATTTTAATTTTTTATTATTACTTATGTCCTAATTTGGCGGATATCTATCCAATATTTTCTGAACAAGTTCATTCACGCGTTCTGTTTTTCTATCGACATCAGATCCGGTTTCGATTATGCCGGTTCCCACACCTTGCCATACCAAAGTATTGTTTTCAGCATCGATCAAATCTATATACAGCGTTCCTTCTGTGGTGCTGCTGACTGTTTGGGAATAGTAAGGAGGATAACCATACCACGGACTGTACCATCCATAATATCTCGGATAAACAGATATATTTTCAGTAGCATCGGTGAAAATACTCACCAATAAATCGGGTTCTTCTGATTTGGTCATCCCTTTTTCGGTTAACACCCTATCGATTGCGCGTAAAATCCTACGTTTATCTAAATCGGATATTTCTGCTTTGTCAATTCCGGGTTTATAGAAAGCATAAGATTGATATTGATTAAAATCTACCTCCTGGTCATAATCGGTTGCTACTCGAACGGATTCACAAGAAGCAAAGCCGAAGGTTAATATAAGTCCAATCAATATTATTTTAAAAATTTTCATGGCTTCATCATTATAAGTTCATACTAAAGTTAACTATAAAAACTAAAACAACTCAAGCCAACTTCCAATTTATAAGACTTCTTTAACTTGAATTTTTCCGACTCAAAACTCTAAATCTTCCAACAAGTTGTCTTTTACAAAGTTTGGCAAAGTTACTTTCAGTTGTGGTTCCTCTTCCATGGCACGTTTGATTGCAAAAACCGCTCCGGAATTTTTCGCCCAGGATCGGCGGGCAATTCCGTTGTTTACATCCCAGAACAACATGGATTTCAAACGCTCTTCTGCTTCTTTAGTACCATCAAGAAGCATTCCAAAACCACCGTTAATCGCTTCGCCCCAGCCTACTCCGCCGCCGTTGTGCAAGCTTACCCAAGTAGCACCGCGGAAGCTGTCGCCAATTACATTTTGCACGGCCATATCAGCGGTAAAGCTACTTCCGTCATAAATATTGGAGGTTTCACGGAATGGAGAATCCGTTCCGGAAACATCGTGGTGATCTCTTCCTAAAACCACCGGTCCGATTTCGCCTTTTTCAATCGCATCGTTAAAGGCTTTGGCTATTTTCATTCGACCTTCTGCATCGGCGTATAAAATACGCGCTTGAGATCCGACAACCAGTTTGTTTTCTTTGGCTTCTTTAATCCAATGAATATTGTCTTCCATCTGTTGTTGAATTTCCTTTGGAGCTTTTGCCTTCAATTCCTCCAAAACCTTTTGTGCTATTTTATCGGTTTTGTCTAAATCTCCAGATTTTGCAGAAGTACAAACCCAACGAAAAGGACCAAATCCATAATCGAAACACATCGGGCCCATAATATCTTGAACATAACTCGGATAAGCGAAATCTTCATCTTTAGCAACCGCAGATTTATCTACAAATTCTCCAGCGTCATTTTTATATAGTTTAGCTCCAGCGCGGGAAGCTTCCAGCAAGAAAGCATTTCCATAATCGAAGAAATAAGTGCCTTTTTCAGTGTGTTTATTGATAGCTTCAACTTGTCTTCTCAGACTTTCACGGACTTTCTCTTTGAACTGCTCGGGATTTTCCGCCATCATTTTATTCGACTCTTCATAAGTCAATCCGACCGGGTAATATCCGCCTGCCCATGGGTTATGACAAGAAGTTTGATCACTTCCCAAATCGACATAAATATCTTCCTCGGCAAATTTCTCCCACACCTCAACAATATTTCCACCGAAACCAATAGAGACCGCTTCCTTATTCTTTTTGGCTTCTCGCA
>DATGSA010000286.1:0-11262 GCA_035303085.1 Flavobacteriaceae bacterium | reverse complement strand
TTGATTAATTTATAATCTTCAGGATCAGGAATATTGGACCAAGGCACTTCCAAAATAGTTTCTTCCCCGGGTTTTATCGAAGGAATATTTACTGTTCCAATAGTATCTCCTTTTAAAGCATTTCCCGGTTGTATATATTCTTCTCCCATATAATCTTCTGGCCAACTCATTGAAGAAGCTGCCTTAGTCCAGTAAAGTTTAAGCTGATCATCTTCAGAAGTAGGATCACACCCTATATTTTTAACCCGAACATAGACATAACTTTGTCCATTGGGCTCATATTCTACATTTTCATATTCTTCTATTCCGTCCGGTTGATTCCTCACCCAAATATCAGGACTGTTCCAAAATATCTCGGTAGTTTCATTAGGTTCTTGGCCGATATCTTCTTCATTATCACGAACCATTAAATCTATTTTCTTGGGCATTGAATCAAAATCATATCCATATTCATCAAAATACTTGGCCATTTTCACGGCTTTGTATGCGTTAAGACGACCCAGTTGAATAGAAAGTTCATTTTCATTCTGACCAAAATACTGTTGATTATGTGGTATGGTATCAATTCTATCCGCTGTAAATTTAAGGATATCTTTTACTTCAACTGCGGTGAGTTCAGGATTAGCCGCCAACATTAAAGCAGCTGTCCCTGAAACTATTGGAGCAGAGATAGAAGTTCCACTACCATATTTAGTATAAGTATCAATCCCATCAGAATCATTAGCATATTTTCTGGAATTAGTTGCTCTATAAACCCTATGTCCAGGCGCGGCAATATCTATTTTATCATTTAAATATTGATGGTTTAAACGACCTAAATAATAATCGGAACAGCAAATAGCTCCATTCCACCATAAAACATCTTTTAAAAGACCATCATTAGAAGTTGTATTATAAGGATCAACATTTGCATGATCATATCGACTTCCTACAGACGTAACTGATATAACACTCTCAAAAGAAGCGGGATAAGCCCTAAATCGATTTACTTCATTTTTCCAACCACCCGGAAATATAGGTTCGCCATTAGGTTTTATTGCTGTAATATGGCTTTTATTACCCGCTGAAGCCACTAAAACAATATTGTATTGATCTCTAAGACATCGATAAAGTTTGGCATCAGAATGGTTTTCATCCATAAATTCATAAGCACTATTCTCTGCGTCTCTATCTTTTGGACCACCCCAACTCATATTTATTACTCGTAAATTTTTATTATTAGTCACACTCCATTCCACTAAATCTTCAACTTTATTTTTATTAATTCCAATAGCTCCCGCCAATCTAGTATTATAACCAATACTTGCTGTTCCCTTATTATTATGAGAATTACCGGCAATTAAACTGGAAGTTTCTATTCCATGTTTATAATTTTGGTTAACCGCTCCCGTTCCTAAAATAATCTCAAATTTCCCTTGTAACTCCTCATGAACTTCCGAAAAATAAGAATCTGATACACCTACTAAAACACTGGGATCTCCTTTTGTCAGTTCCCAAGCACAAGGCGCCTGAATCAAATCCAAATAATCATTTCTTATTGTATCGCCAGGAGATTCATATTGATTCGATTCATCGAACGTAGGGATATAATAATCATTAGGTAAATTATTGGAAGCTAATTCATATTTTATTGGAAATTCTACTTTTTTAATTAACGGACTTACGGTTAATCTATTTATACCAACAGGAGAATCAAGTTTTAAAATAAAAACCTTATCTAAATCATACGCATTACAAAGAGCTAAACCGTCAAATGCCTCTTCATAATTCAAGATTTGAAAATTATCAAAAATAGAATTTAATTGAGGATCCGAAAACTCCAGTTCTATATATTTCCCGTTTTGCGTTTGATTGATAGGCGTTAAATCAGCTTTATTATAAGCTTCCAAATAAAACTCATCTCCTATTTGCGCAAAACTCCCAAAAGGAATCATTAAGATAATTAGAAGAAATAAACCTAATATGTGCGGTGTGCGGTGTGCGATATCATAATAAATAAACTTAAAGCGTTAATAAATGTAAGTCTAATTTTAACCATTGAGTTCCGTCAAATATAAAACATATTCTTAGTAAAACCAAAATAAAACCACTTAAATATTAAAAATTTTAATCTTTCAAGCTTTATATCAAAAAATTTCAAAAACAAAATCTACTATAAGAATTTATCGGAAATAATGATTACAACTGGTTGCGTATTTTAATTTACAGAAAATGGGCAAAGATCTATTACGATGAAGCGTTCAAAGCTTTTACTATAATTTATTTTAAACTTTAAAGAGGGTGCTTTTGTTAACCAGCAACTTTGGTCCCCCTCCTAAATCCTCCCCCGGATGGGGAGGACTTTAAAAAATCAACAAGTTGATTTTTGAAGTTGTTCTTCCCTCTGATAAAGGGAAGGAGCTTTTTGTGAGAAGTGGTTAATACTTGCTTGCTGAAAAATTATGGTGTGTTTATAATATGTAAAATGATGTGACTCTATATGAGACTGAAGAATCCTATTTAGAAAAACTCAACCCACAGTTCACAACTCATAGCTCACAAATCACAAATCTTAACCTCTCATTCTTTTTCATACACCTGCTCGCCTCCAATAAACGTGGCTATCACCTCGGTGTTGGGCAGTTCTTGCTCCTCAACTTTCATGATGTCTTTATCAAGCACTGTAAAATCAGCCAATTTTCCTACGGTCAAACTTCCTTTTTCCTCTTCTTCAAAATTGGCATAAGCTGCCCAAATTGTCATGCCTCTTAGTGCTTCTTCTCGAGAGAGCGCATCTTTCATTTGAAATCCGTCTTCCGGCCAATGATCCAAATCCTTTCTTACCACTGTTGCATAAAACGTGTACATCGGATTGACCTGTTCTACCGGAAAATCTGTTCCCAAAGGTAAAACACCAGATTTATCAAGTAAGCTTTTATAGGCATAAGCACCTTTCATGCGTTTCGCACCAATTCTGTCTTCTGCCCAATACATATCACTGGTGGCATGCGTCGGTTGCACAGAGGCTAAAACATTATGGTTTTCGGTAAAATAATCAAACCCTTCCGGAGAAATAATTTGTGCATGCTCCACACGCCAACGCCGATCTTTTTGTCTTTTTAGGGCTTTTTGATAAGAGCGCAATACAGCAATCGTAGCAGAATCTCCTATCGCGTGACTGTTCATCTGAAAATCTGATTTTGCAATTCGGTTGGCTAAATATTCCAAACTATCCGGTGGAGTTATCATCAATCCTTTATGATCCGGTCGATCACTATACGGTTTCCTCATAGCTGCACCTCTGGATCCCAAAGCGCCGTCGGTATAAATTTTAAAAGAGCGCAAATTTAACCTATCTGTTTTATAAGTTCCTTTGTTGAGATAATAATCCAGATTTTCCGGAGTATTACTAACCATTGCATACACTCGGAGTTTCATTTTGCCGACCTGTTGTAAACTGTCGATTAATTCGATGATCTCTCTGTCCAATCCGGCATCATCTACTGTAGTCAATCCCAAAGAAACAGCGACCTCTTCAGCTTCTAAAAGGGCTCGAGCCGACATTTCCCGACTGGGTTTAGGAATCGTTATTCTGACCAATTCCATCGCATTATCAATTAAAACTCCTGACGGCTGCCCATTTTCCAGCAGGACCTCCCCTCCTTTTACTTTTGTTTCCGCCTTGATTCCTGCCCGTTCCAAAGCTTTGGAATTGACCAAAAGCGCATGACCGTCTATTCGGGTCAAAGCAACAGGAGTATCGGGAAAAAGCGAATCCAATTTGTCTTTGGTTGGAAACTCCTTGTTTTTCCATGCATTTTGATTCCAACCTCGTCCTGTGATATAGTCTAACTCGTGTTTTACTTGGAAGTCTTTCACCCGTGTTAGAACTTCCTCGTAACTTGAAGTTCCCACTAAATCCACACTTTGCAAACTCAAACCCAATCCATATAAATGTGCGTGAGCATCCAAGAATCCCGGGAAAATCACCTTATCATTGGCATCATACTTTTCATCGAATTGATATTTTTCTTCGAGTCTGTTTCGATTTCCCAAATCAAAAATTTTTCCATCCTTAATTACCATTGCTTCAACAGTGGAGAAATCTTTATCTACGGTATAGATTGTTCCGTTATAAACCAGTAAATCGGCGGCGTCTTTTTCTTTTCCACAACCCAACACAAAACCTATTAATATGAGAAACATGTATTTTTTCATCGAAACCTGTTTAATAAGTAAAAATATAAAAGATTTTTTACTTCATAAAAACCAAAATTAAAATCGGCTCAATGGGCTAACAAATCATTTCTTTCAAAAAAATAAATTAATTTTATTGAATTAAACATTCATTTTATCTACTTTCAATTAAATTTTATTTATATTTACTTCAATTATAAAACAAAATCTTATGCCTATTTTGAAAAAACTACCGATTATCTGTCCGAGTTGTGAGGCTTCTTTAAAAGTTAGTTCTCTGTCGTGCACCAAATGTGATACGCTAATTTCGGGCAGTTACGATTTACCGATATTTCTAAAACTCGATCAAGAGGAACAGGATTTCATCTTAAGCTTTGTGCTTTCCGGCGGGAGTTTAAAAGCGATGGCAAAGCAGATGGACCGGAGTTATCCGACTGTCAGAAACAAATTGGACAATATTATCGACAACCTTAATAAATTAAAACAAGATGAAAAAGTTTAAAAGTTGGATTAATCCGTTTGAAAGGTCTTCGGCCTCCCAATTGATCATTTTGGGAATTGTTTTTTATGTACTCGGTTCTCTATCAGCTTATTTATTTAACGTGCGATTTGATAACTTTCTCCACATAGCAGTAGTCGAACAAGTGGAGCTTTGGCAACCTTTTTTGGATAACCTGATTATCTTGGCTTGTCTTTTTGTGTTGCTATTTGTTTTGGGGAAATCAATCAATTCAAAAACCCGTGGGATTGATATTTTATCCACAGCTTTAATTGGCTATGCTCCTTTTTATCTGATGAGCTTGAGCAATATCAATGATTATAGCTCAAAAGCAACTCATGAATTACTATCCATCACCGAAAGTACGGCGATGAATATCTCAACATTTTCTATTATTTATCTGATTATCCTGAGCATTGCCTCCATCCTTATTTTAGTTTGGATTATCGCACTTTTATACAACGGTTTTAAAACGGCGGCTAACGCGAAGGGGGTCAAATCCATCGTGTTATTTGTACTGGCCCCTGTAGCTACCGTCATCATCACTTTATTTACACCTTTATTCTAATTCTTATGAAAAGTATTATTCTATTTTTGACATGTTTGAGTGTGTGTTTTAGCGGCCTTGCCCAAGATATCACCGGAAAGTGGCAAGGCGAATTGGATGTTTATGGCACCAACCTCCCCTTGGTTTTTCATATCAATTCTTCCGAAAACGGTTATCAAGCTAAATTGGACAGCCCGAAACAAAGTGCATTTGACATCCCCGTCGATCAGATTTCTTTTGAAAACAATCAATTATCGATAAAAATCTCTTCTCTCAATGCCAGTTATTCCGGAGAGTTGTCGGAAGATCAAACTGAATTTTCAGGAGAATTTGAACAAAACCAGATGGAATTCCCTTTAAAGTTAATTCGCCAAGATGCTACAACAATTCAGGATCAAGCAGAAAACACTTCGCCTAAAAGATACCAGGAACCCGAAAAACCTTATCCTTATATAACCGAAGAGGTATATTTTGAAAACGAACAGCAAAACCTTCGCCTTGCCGGAACATTGAGTTTACCGGAGGAAGAAGGAAAATATCCTGCGGTGATTTTGATCACCGGTAGCGGACCGCATAATAGAAATGAAGAAATGTTCAATCACAAACCTTTTCTGGTGATTGCCGATTATTTGACGCGCAACGGAATCGCTGTTTTGCGTTATGATGACAGAGGAGTAGCTGAATCCGAAGGGAAATTTGAAGGTGCTACCTCCGCCGATTTTGCAACTGACGCTAAAGCAGCTTTTGATTACCTGAAAACTCGAAAAGAAATCGATTCCACTAAAATCGGATTAATCGGTCATAGTGAAGGAGCTCTGATAGCCATCAAATTGGCTGCTCAATATCACGACATTGGATTTATCGGATTGTTAGCCGGACCCGGTGTAGATGGTGGAGAGGTTTTATTACGACAACAAGAGTTGATCAGCGGAGCTTCGGGTATAACCGATAGCTTTGTTCAACAGAACAAAAAAATCAATAAAAAGGCTTATGCAATCATTCGTCGGGAAAACGATTCGGCGGTTCTACGCGATAAATTGAAGATCCATTTTGATCAGGCTTCCCAAGAATTTCCGGATTGGATTAGCGGTAAACCTCAAGCAATGACAGATGATAAATTCTTAAACATGCTTATCGGCACTTATACCGATCCCTGGATGCGCTATTTTATCGGTTATAATCCGGCGAAAGATTTAGAAAAAGTGACCTGTCCTGTTTTGGTGCTAAACGGAGATAAAGATTTGCAAGTTGATGCGGAACAAAACCTAAGGGTCATTGAAACTACTTTAGAAAAAGCGGATAACGACTTAAATCTCACCAAAGAATTAAAGGGATTAAATCACTTGTTTCAAGAAAGCCAAACAGGTTTACCTTCGGAATACGGAACCATCGAAGAAACTTTTTCACCGAAAGCTTTGAAGATTATCAAAGACTGGATTTTTAACGTTTCCAAAGAAATTTAAACTTCGTATCTGTGAAAATGAAAAAAGTATTTTATACCCGAATTGGAATTTTACCTATTGCCATCACTTCGGTTTTGGTGATTTTACTTCTTGGATTGAGTTTGAAGTTGAATAAGGGATTAGCCGTTATTGTTGTTTTTGCGTTGATCAGCGGAATTCTTTTCGCTTCTTATTTTTTCCCGATTAAATTTATCATCGCGCGGGACCAATTGATTATTCAGCGGTTGTGGTCTAAGAAAATTATTTTGCTAAATTCCATCAGAGCAGTAAGTAAGACACAGAAAGGGTATTCGTTTTACTCTCCCTCCAGTATGAATGCTTTTAATACCAGAGGGTTTTTTGGCTATTTGGGAAAAACTCCGGAAGGAAATATATCCTATGCCACCGCGATGCGCAATAATATTTGGATCAAAACAGGAAATAACAAACAGCTTCTTATCAGCGTGAAAAAGCCAAAAGCCTTTATAAAAGCGCTCAATTCAAAAATTCTTGAAAATTAACTCGGCATCGAATCCATTTTAATTGTACCGCTCATGTCATTATTCCTCAAAAATGCCAAGCCTCGGGCCACAGCCATATAATTAACAATCCAAAGACAATTGTAATTCCAAAGGAAACCCCAATCCATTTCGCCAGTTGACGGGTGCCCAGTACGGCTGCCATAATTCCTTTAAAGAGTAAGTTAGAAAGTGTAGCCAACAAAATAAGTCGCCAACCTGTGGAAGTGTTCAAGCCTTCGGTTTTCATCATTTGCGCCAAGGAAAGCGTAATGGCATCCACATCGGTAAGTCCGCTGATAATAGCCACAACATAAAGGGCTTCATCTCCAAATTCTTGATTGGTAAAAGCCACGGCCAATAAAATCCCTCCATATAATAATCCGAAAATCAAAGCACTTTTAAACTGCGCCGGATTTTCAGGTTCCGGCATTTTATCGTCCCCTTCATTTTTACTGATGATATAAAACAAGACCATACAAATTAATGCCATTAGCACGAATACTGCAATCAGCGGTAAAGCCAGTTCAGGTAATTTTTCAGGAATTACCACGCCAATTTCCACTAAAACCCGCATCAGCGCAATAGCCGAAGCCGCGGTAATCACAAAGGCCGCCAACTTATTAATCGTGCTGACCTCTTTAGTTTTCCGTGCATAGCTAACTGTTGTGGCTGTACTGCTGATAAGCCCTCCCAAAATTCCATTGGAAATTATACCAACTTTCTTTCCGACAAATTTATAAATGAAATACCCTACCACGCTAATCCCAACAATAAGGGTTATCATAAGCCAGATATTCCGCGGATTTAAGACATCAAGCGGACCAAAAGTTTTATCCGGCAAGAGTGGCAAGATCACCAGAGATATTCCGGCGAAAGTCATTATGGCACCAAGATCTTTATCCTCCAACCTATCGATTAAACCGTGAAGGTGTTCTTTCAAATACAGAAGGATGGCCATGGTACCTCCCACGATTACGGCAAGTACTCGATCGCCCACAACCAGATACGCTCCCACTGCAAACATCAATAGGGCAGCGACCTCTGTGGTTTGACCTATATCATTATCTTTTAAGTTTTTAACTTTGATGATATTGGCGGTGACCAATAAGGCGGTAAGGCAAATACCAAAAATGGGAATGATAAACGGATTTCCGTAATCTCGGGCTAAGAACGCCGAAACAACTCCCATAATTGAGATAAGCGTAAAGGTTCTTACGCCAGCCATCTCGTGATCGCTTCTTTGTCGTTGAAGTCCTACCAGCATTCCCAAGCCTAAGGCAATAGCCAAAGTAATTAAATCGTAATAATTCATAGTTTCCCAAAAGCAGTAAAAATAATTTAAAAATTGGAACTCCCTAAAAATTGAAAGGTGTTATTTCTATTCTCTCCACGATTCTACTATCAATTTCGAAATGATAGTCTGTAGCTCCACCTGATTCTTAAAAGATCCTTGGTCTAATTTTACCCTCTTCCACTCTTCAATTAATAGACGCAGAACAGCAACTAAAACACAAAAAAATGTCCGAACTGCGTTGACAATCCGGACATCAAAAGTTCGTCTTTCTATTTTAAAAGATTAGTTTTTAATTTCCAATTCTGAAAGAAATATGACAATTGACGCCATAAGTAGAAACCTTGCCATCTTTGACATGACATTTCATGTGTTCTACATAAACAGAATCAATATTATCTACTGTTTTTGAAGCTTCGGTTACCGCTTTCTGCACGGCATCTTCAAAATTCTTTTCTGATGAAGCGATGATTTCAATTACTTTTACTACTGACATAATGTTTAAATTTTAAAGGTTAATTAGTTAAGTTAATATTAGAGACTCAGCCATTCTGACTTAAATCCCTCATTATTACTCAAATATAAAAAATTACTCCCGAAGACTCGAATTATTCAAGATTTAGTTTATAATTTCTTTTAATCCTCAAAAATTTAATCAATTATCTACTCAAACCGTATCGCTTTAACCGGCGTAATTTTGGTGATGATATAGGAAGGGATGAGCAAAATGGCAAGGATTATTTCAACAAGAAAAATAAAAAAAATCTCGATGCAAATATCGAGATTTTATTTTTATTCTATTTTTCATGAGATTTAAAACAAACCTCTGCCAGGAATAATATTTAAACCAAACTTCAAATAATTACCGGTGATTCGGTGTTGTGAAATAGTATGCGGTGAAACCCTCAACCCAACCGTGTTGACGGTTACGGTATACAAGTTATCCGGTTGATAATGATAAGTAATAAAGGGCCGTAACATGAAAGCATTTCCAACCTGAATATTAGTCCCAGCGGTAAAATTAACCCCAACACTTATAATATGATCAAAATCAAAAACTTCAACAAAACCAATAGGTTCATCAGGATCGGAAAGGCCTGAAGTGCCATATCCATACATTTTTTTATGGAAAGACAACTCTGTTCCCAGACCCAGAAATCCAGTAAATTTTTCATTTCCAGGCTTAAAAGGAAAAAGATATTCTATTTCAAGAGAGATATCAAATTGCTTATTAGGCCCCCAATCAACTTTGTCTAATATTTCTGCCGAACTATAACCATCTTCTTTTTTTATCGAAGAATAAGATTCGGTCAAATATTTTTTATAAACCAATCCTACATTAACATTGAAATTCCCAAGTTGAACCATATTATAAACAAACCCAAAATTAAAAGCTCTTGAATTAACCAACTCATAACTTATTGAGTTTTGTTGATTAGAAACATACAGAGAACTATAACCCAAAGTTATGCCCCATTTATGATTTTTTTCAAACAAATTTTCAGCTAAATCCGAGGTTTCTGCTTCTTGAGCGGAAAGGGTTGATAAATTAAAAAGTATACATATCATTGTAACTTTTAGAATCTTATTAAATTTCAGTAATCTCACGGCTATAAAAATCTATTTCTCTAATAAAATCAAAACGTCTATGTTGTGAATAAGTGTTATCCGGTGTAAGTCGAGGAACATGGCTATTACCAATATCAATTGGACCCCAACTTACAGAAACAGAATGAGCTTTCATATATTTGGCTTTAGGATTCGGCATCAATCCAATATGATCGCAAGTTAAAGGATAATTTGTATGCAATTCGGCTCCTACTCTGGAGATATCTGGCAACCAAAACACAAATTTATGATAGTATTTAGTGGTTGCTCTAACTTTTGGTTCATAAAAAAGTGTACGATGTCTTGTTCTTTGTATCACTTTAATTCGACGGCGTTTTTTGATTTTTAAACGTTTAGTAAATTTAGTGTTGTTCATTATACAAGGATCAGAATTGTCAGGGTTTATATCACTCCCATAACCATAATTTGGGTCAGGAAAATGTTGTAATGGTGGTGTATTTCCATAATTATTTTCTGAAGGATTCTCAGAATACACCCACTTTACATCTGAGTTTTGTACTGGTCCAGAAGTATTTATCTGTTGAAGCACCAACTCATTCATATTCTTTATTTCTGCATAATAACCATTAGGATACCACTTATAAATAATATCCTCTTTCTGTTCATTCTTGACTATAACCTCAAATTGAGGGTTTAATAAAGATCGCTCTTCCTCCCAAACAAATGAGTCATCGGGAACGGGATCATTTAAGGTTGCTTCATTCCAATCCTCACTATCAGAACGTCTAGACAACCACTGCAATTCTCTCTTATTAATCTCCCTACGCAAGGCATAAAACTCAAATTGATCTTCAAAGTTTATATAAACCTGATTTTCATTAAATCCAAGTGAATCAATATAAATTTTATATTCCTCATCACTCATTTTATCTCCTGCGTTTTGGTTCATCATTTCAATTGCAAATTCACGTTGTTTATCTAAATCAATAGAAGTTTGCTTAAAAGTGTCCCAATCTGGAAATACCAGAATATTGTTCTTCGATTCTAATGACACACCATTGTCAATTGAAATTCCATAAATACTGCCGGTTCCAAATTCAGTATAATTTCTATCTTCAGTTTCATCTGCTTGTGATTCGATAAAATCATCATTTTGACAAGCACCAAGACTAAAAACGAAAAAAACTAAACTTACTTTATAAAATATATTTTTCATT
>DATGSA010000285.1:0-3236 GCA_035303085.1 Flavobacteriaceae bacterium | reverse complement strand
TAAACCGTACTCCAATTGACAACCCGATCGAATAAATATTGATTGTACCGAATTCTGGAGTTCAAAGAACGCTCCTTTTTATTTTCTTCATCTCTGCGGTCAACTTCTCTATAATTAAGAAATACTGAAAGTTTTGAATTGGCAGATTGAAGCAGCTGTGATTTGATATAGTAATTATGCGCCGAAGCGTCTTTCTGTAAAGAATTGTTGCGCAAACTGTCGGTCACCCGATAGCGATAGCCAACTTCTGCATAAACCGCTGTGCTGTCTCCTACTCCGGTAAAGACTTCATAACTTTGATAACGTTGACTTAAACCGGTCAGTTCATTAGTGGTTTTATCTATCTGTTGATTGTCTTCCCCATCAAACCGAACTCCGGTCCAAAAAGGTTTGTATTGATAAACCGCTTCTGCATTGAGTCGTAGAAATTCCGAGGTGAATTTATCGCTTTTATTGTTGAGATAACTGGCGTTTATATTGGTGGTTAAATTTCCAAATTTCAAATGGGAGTTTAACGATTGTCGATTTCCACTGAAATTGCTGTAATCCAGTTTCTGAAAAGTATAGCGCGCCATCCCGTGTTCATTTTGAATATACTCTACTCCCGCATCTATTAAAGAATGATTCCCATAAGGGTCTTCGAGGTTCCAATCTCGATCAAATTCCACATTGTATAACGGTTCGACACTTTCAAAGTCCTTTTGAATAAAATCAACTTTGGCAAAAGCATTGATCTTTGTATTGTCAGCTGCGGTGAATATATTTTGCTTGGCTTCTAAATGTCCGGCATATCCTTCGTTGTCGCCCGAATCTAAGTCTGAAAACAAGTTTTTATCATAAGAACTTCCCGCCAGTTCAAATTTAACATCTGTTTTATCTGAAGGATGATATCTCCCGTTGATCACCGCCATTTGCAATTGATTGGGTGGAAACAAGCGAGTAATCGGCGCGTATTCTCCTTGAGGAATTCCGTCAACAGGAGAAACATATTCATAAACCCGAGAAATTGTGGTGTGATCGGTCAATACGTAATCTCCTTGATTTTTGCCTACCCGGCTAAATTTTACTTTAAACAAATCGTCTTCCGGATTGGTGGAATACACGAATATTTCTTGACCATCGATCATTTCTTTTCTATAAAGCACCTGGTTTTCAGAGAATTCTGCCGGTATGGCGCTCGGAGAATACATCAGCTCTTCATCATCTCCGGCGTCGGCTAAAACTTGCTTTTGTTCATCGGTTAAGTCTTGTTGTAAAGGTTGATTTCGCAAATCGTTTTCATTGTAAACAAATCCCCCGATTTCAAAATCTTCAGTATAATGTTTTGCGCCGGCAGTGGCTATTACACGGGAGTAATTTCTGTCGGAATATTGAAATTCTACCGTAATCCGCATTTCTGAAGTGATGGGGTAAGTGGAATTGAACAAAATCTCTCCGGCATTATAATCGATGATGTAATCTTCATCTTCTCCGCGTTTGAGGCGAATTCCGTTTACATAAACGACTTCACTTCCCGAAACTACCAGCGCAAACAGCTCGCCGTTGGGTCCTCTGAGCTTGTAGGGTCCTTGGTTTCCCTCTTGTCCGTCAAATTTATTTCGGGTGAAAACCCCTTTCACCAAAGCGCCAGAAGCAAAGATTTCTGTTCGATTTCCGGTTGGATTTAAGGTGGTGTTTATGGCTAATCCTTGTACTTTTTTATGAAATTTTCCGAAATAGGAATCCTTTTGTTCCAAATCGACATCTCCTCCTCTGATTTTCCAATTTTCTCCATAAATTTCAATAAAAATCTGATCAAATTCATTGAGGCTCTGCGAATACCCCGCTTGCTGAATCGGAATATCAGAATCTTGAATCGAGGCTCTAATCCCTACATTTTCAGAGATTTTCCCGTTTATCTGTAAATCTAATTTTGAATCTAAAACTGAATTTTGATTGGTTCCGGCAGTGATTCCTCTAGAAATACTTCCCGTAGTATTCAACCCATCAAAAGGTTTAAAGTCTTTTTCTTTCCGGCTTTCTCCCAGTTGATACAACCCGGTTCGATCGCGAAGTTTGCTGATAATTCTTTTAGAATCAAATTGACTGTAAGTTTTTGTCAGAAACTCGGGATATAAACGATAATTGACACGCAAGGAATCAGTGGACCTCATCAGACTATCTGCTGGATACAAATAGGATTTTGCAAAATCTACTTTGTAATATTTCGAAGCGATAATGCGGCTTTTTAAATCCAAAACTTGAAATCCATTCGGATTAATGCTCAAGGTATCAAGCTGAATACTGTCTTGCGTTGGATATGTTTTTTTTACCAATAAGCTATCTGTCTCTTGTGCAAATAACCCAAGGGAGGAGAAAAAACTTATAAAGAAAACCAATCTACGCATCAGTGATACAACTGATGTATGTTATAAATATTTTATGACTTGGGGTGAAGTTCCGAAAATGTTTTTATTTAATCATTATCCGAAGCATACCATTCTGCATAACTCGTTTCGGTTTCTTGCAACTTAATAGAATATAACTCGATGTTTTCCGGAAGGCGTTTCCTGATAATGTCTGCAAAATGAAGGACTAACATCTCACTGGTCGGTTGGAAATCTGCCAAAATTACGTGATGACCTTTTTCTTTTAAAGTTTCTCCGAGTTCTTTATGCGGAGAGTTTTTGTTGAAAACGATAGCGTGATCGTATTTATCGACTATTTCCTCTTTGACGATTTTCTTCAAATCTCCAAAATCCATCACCATGCCGTGCTTGACGTGATCGCTGTCCTGAATGGGTTCTCCGATAATAGTGACAAACATTTTATAACCGTGTCCGTGCACATTTTTGCATTTTCCGTCATAGCCATAAAGCGCATGGCCGGTTTCAAAAGTGTAGCGTTTGGTAAGGCGAATTTTTGACATTTTTATTGTTGTTTTTATTTGGGGGCAAAAATAGGCATTAGTTAGGAGAATAGATGGGAGATTAACTTTGTGTGGAGTTATTTTGAAGTTTTGATCAAACGAAAAAAATCACTCTATCAGCGAGAAGACCATAATTTTTGTTCCTAATAGCTGTAGTTTAATTGGGTGTTGATATTTAATTTCAAATCCATATTTTAGAGTTTTCTAATCGTGAATGTAGAAAACTCAATTGTTCCCCTCCGCTGGTGCGCGATTGCATTGTGTTCCTTCTTCTTCAGAATCTAATAACTCTTCCCATCTGTATAACTTTTCACATTACTGAACCGCT